>CAZMYK010000728.1:0-2569 GCA_964570435.1 uncultured Saprospiraceae bacterium
AAAGGTCACGGAGGTGGTTATTCATTTTAAGCCGTCTCCCAAGAACTTGTTTGATGGCAAGCAGGAAAACAACAAGCTAGTCATTAGGATACAACCTAATGAGGGGATCGTCTTAAATTTCGGAATGAAGCTTCCTGGGCAGGGCTTCCAAGTAGAGAATGTGGATATGGACTTCAATTACTCTGACCTTTCTGAATCAGAAGTACCAGAAGCCTACGAGCGCTTGCTCTTAGATGTGATGCAAGGAGATGCTACCCTGTATGCTTTGGGAGCTGAGGTGGAAGAAGCATGGGCCTTTGTAGATCCTGTCTTAGATGCATGGAAGAACGATCCTGATTTGGAAGTTAGTGAATATGAGGCGGGAACTTGGGGGCCTAGCGAAGCAAGTAAGTTGCTAGGGAAATATGAATGGACAAGTCCTAACGAATATGATGATGACACCAGAGATTAAGATTTACAAGGATAAGCCAGAAGTGGCGCAGGCCTTTGCTGAGGTACTCATGGCAGCTATCAATGTAGACTACACTGTCAGAATTGCGCTTTCTGGTGGAAGTACTCCTAAGGCAATATTTGACTTTATATCTGCGAACTTTCACGATAAGATTAGGTGGGAGAATGTACATTTTTATTGGGGAGATGAAAGATGTGTGGGGCCAGAAGATGCAGAATCCAATTATAAGATGACTTATGACCACCTCTTTAGCAAGATTGATATCCCACCAGAGAATATACACAGGATCTTAGGAGAAAATGATCCAGCTGTAGAAGCGACCCGCTATGACAAGGAAATGTATGCTAACATGATTTCTAAGGAAGGAGTGCCTGTTTTCGATCTTTTGATTCTGGGAATGGGTGATGATGGTCATACAGCCTCGATTTTTCCCCACGAAATTGAATTATGGGACTTGGAAGGTAATACCGCAGTTGCCACCCACCCCACTTCCGGGCAGAATAGAATTTCGCTCACTGGTAGAGTAATCAATGCGGCACGACAGGTTGCCTTCCTGGTCACAGGTGAGGGAAAGGCGGAGAAAGTCGATGAAATCTTAAACCAGAAACCAGGATTTGAAGGCTACCCTGCAAGTTTGGTGAGACCCAAAGAAGGTAAGCTAGTTTGGTTTCTGGACCAAGCAGCAGCAAAGAAGTATCTCTAATTTGAAAGGTTTTCCTACTGTTACAACAAAAAAAAAGGACCCAAGATTCACTTTGATCTTGGACCCTTATTACAGCAAAACACCCTTTTTTCTTTAGTGAACGATTAGCTTTTCTCTAAATAGTTCACCCTTGCTTGTTTCTAGGATTACAAAATAAGTGCCTGTGACTATTTCACCTATTTCGCTTTTGATTTGGTTGAAGCCCTTATTTATCGTAACGGCTTGACTTGTCAGCAGACTTCCATCCAGTTTGTAGACCCTTATGCTTCCAGAATCGTCGCTGCTGGAATCGAAGGCGATCGAATACTGACCTGAAGTCGGGTTAGGAAAGATCGATAATTGCCCGTTGTCAAGATCTGCAATGGAATTTCTCTGATCCAGGTTTGTAAATTGGAGACTGGAAAGCCCCAACTTTGACTCCTTATCCGTTTCGTTTTTTTGCGTAAAGACAAGCATCTTGACATCAGTGGCTGCAAATGAGTGACCTAGTGCTGACCTTAGGTAGGAATAAGGAATTTCATATTTTTTCTTCTCTCCAGTCAAATTGATGCTGTAGCTGAATTGCTTCTTCCAATCTTGAATTTCTTCTTTCACAATACGAATCTCAACCCTTCCTTCACCTTCAGCTTCGAAGCTTAAGCCGTTATATGCTGTCAAGTCAACTGTCCCTCCGCTGGGCTGTAGATGCTTGTACAAGCTTATATAATCACTTGATGTATACTCCACCTCTATGTCACGTGCAATTATAAAGCCTTCGTCGTGACTTTCGTCTTCATTGGGTGTGATGTCTAAATTGTGCAATGTCGTCATTTTCGAATCATAGTCAACACCCCATGCTCCATCTGCAAAGTAGGCAACATCATAGCCAGGATGATTGCTTGCAGATAGTTTTACCTCTAGGTCAAAAACTGGTCCCCAATCAGATTGTAATAGCATCTTAGTCCTACCCGTTGGGATGGTCAGAGCCTTTGAGTAAGAATCAGTGTCATTGTCTAGCTCGTTACTTGTTGTGCTGCCAACTAGTACTACTTCCTCAGCGACTTCACTTTCATTGATGAGGGAAATCTCAATTCCCTGTGGTGTATAGCTTCCATTTTCAATATAGACCTGAGGCACGTTACAAGATGATTCTTCAAGATCAAGTTGCTCTGATTGATCACTGATACTGCCCAAAATCTGAGCAACAATGTCTTTGGTGTAATGTGGTGTCGACGACCACACTTGGTAATTGTGGAATTTTCCATTCTCAGGATATTGGTCTACTGCCCAGCGAGAATAAAGGCGGAAGCGATCATCCTTTAGTAGTTCTATTGAAAAGGAAGTGGTGTACTCGATACTACCTTCCATGGTGCGAAGGCTAGCTAACAAGAATTCTTCCCCGGCCACATCTATTTTCTGAATATCCTGAATGCTTG
>CAZMYK010000729.1:0-2567 GCA_964570435.1 uncultured Saprospiraceae bacterium
TCCGCATTTTTAAGGTAGAGGTAGCGACTTTGGCGACGCATACTATCAATGTATCGATAGGTAAAGTCGTGCAGGATGAGGTCCTCAATATTAATCGCAAAGTCGGCTTGCTTCTTTGGGCTTGCATTCTCATTGCTAAGCGAATCCTGCGTCTTAGATTGGGCATCCACCTCCGCGGTCTTGGTTTTAAAAAGATCGGCCAACTTAGAATAAGAAGATGCGCTTCCCTTGATATCTACTAATTCTAGACCGGATATTTCTATCCTGTCCATCTCTAAGTTTCCACTGGTCAGGGATAGTAGATTGTCAGCTAGTCCAGCATTCACAGATTTAGCAAACAACAAGGTGTCCCCATTTTCGTCATTGATAATCGCAAAATCTTCAACCACAACTCCTTTGAAAATATTCAACTTTAGGTTACCAATTTCGACGCTTCCGTTCACCCTTGAAGAAAACCGAGAGGCCAATTTATCGGCTGCAAAATTCTGAAAAGAAGGTATATATAGCAGTGAAGTAAGTAGGATAAAAACGAGGAAGAGGATGGCAAGAAGAAAGATCAAGATGCGACTTATCCAGCCAATCTTTTTCTTCTTTTTATTTTCACTACTTACTTCCATTCCCTAATTTAACACAAAAACGTCGCGTCTAATTATCCGCCTTCAACATTTTATGAATCGCTATCACTTCACGAGCCTCCTTGACATCGTGGACTCGCAGGATATTAGCACCGTGTAATAAGGCTTGTAAATGTAACGCTGTCGTAGCACCTAAAGATTCCTCAGGTGTAATATTTAGCACCTTGTAAATCATCGATTTTCTAGAAAGACCCACCAATATCGGGCATTCCAAAATCCGAAATACAGGTAGTTTCTTCAATATTTCATAGTTGTCCTCGATGGACTTCCCGAAGCCAAAGCCAGGATCGATGATAATGTCTCTGACGCCCCTAGACCTCAGAATATCGAGCTTCTTAATGAAGAATTGGAGGACCTCACGTAGAACGTCATCATACTTTGGCTTGGTCTGCATACTTTGAGGTCGACCCTGCATATGCATAAGAATATAGGGACAACAGGCTTCCGATATGAAATCAAGCATGTATGGGTCAATCGACCACGCACTTATATCATTGACAATATGTGCTCCTGCAGCGACAGCTTTTTCTGCCACTTTTCCATGAAAGGTATCCACCGAAATGAGGAGGCCGGGGAATTGCTTGACCACTTCACTGATGACCGGTTCAAGATCCTTCCATTCATCCTCGCTACTTCGTTGACTTGCCCCTGGTCGCGAAGATGCGGCTCCGATGTCCACTACATCTACACCAGCTTTTAGCATTTCAGAAACCTTCTCTACCACTGACTCTACGGTCTGAAATCTAGAGGCCTCAAAAAACGAATCGTCTGTCACGTTCAAGATTCCCATCACTAAGGCTTCGTCTAGCTCAAGAAGCCTACCATCGAGATTTAATGTCCTCATATGAGAACGAAATTAAGTAAAAAAAAACGGTCGGCAGGTAGGGTTCAAATGACAATTATTTGTCATTTACTTGGTGGTCATACATAATGCGACCCTTCAAAATTTCGTTAATACAATGGTGCAATTAGAAAATAAACAAATTAAATATTTTTATAATATATATCTTGCTTTATATTTGATAATTAGAGGTAAAAAGCTAATTTTATTGCCGATTCACAATAACGATAGATAAAATAGAGAGGAGTGAGCAAAGTAAGTAATAGCAGATTAACCCTATACAAAATACTAGGAGGTCTTATCTTTTTAGTATGTCTAATCACGATTTACAACTTCGTTGATCTAGATCATTTGACTTCCACGGAAAGCGAAACTGAGCTGGTGGAAGAGGAGGAAGCTGAACAACTTTACTATGGATTTTCACCCAGACAATTTAGCATCGAAGAGCATACCCTCTTTCCTAACCAATTTCTTTCAGACATCCTACTTGGCTATGATATTCCACTCAAGAAAATATTTGAATTGGAATTGAAGGCAAAGGATGTTTTTAGTGTTCGAAATATTAGGGCTGGAAAGAAATACGCAATAGTTCGCAGTGATAGCTGTGCTGCGGCAGACTATTTTGTCTACGAACCCGATCCATTCCGATATGTGGTTTATGACCTGAGAGATTCTATTGATGTCCAAATCATCGAAAGAGAGATTACAACATCTATAGAGACCACAGCTGGTGTTGTTAGATCTTCACTATGGTTATCTATGAAGGAGCAAGGGCTTAGTCCCGTACTGATAGAAAAAATGGAAGATGCGCTAGCTTGGTCTATTGACTTCTATCACATACAAGACGGTGATCGGTACAAGTTAATGTTCGAAAGGCGGTACATCGACGGAGAACCTGTGGGAATAGGAAAGTTGATGGGTGCATATTACAAGAATGCAGACCATGAGTACTATGCAGTCTTTTATGAAAATGAAGAATATGCTGGCTTCTATGATCTAGAAGGCAGACCAACGAAGAAGGGCTTCCTGAAGTCGCCTGTAAAAGCCTCGAGGATCAGTAGCAGCTTCAACATGAATAGGCTACACCCTAT
>CAZMYK010000730.1:0-2559 GCA_964570435.1 uncultured Saprospiraceae bacterium
ACGATAGGAATTCAATATTTCTACTTCCCTGCAAAGGAAGAAAGTAATTTGGCACCAGTCTACTATCTGCCCGGGGGTCCTGGTGGGACCTATTCGCAGAAGCATTTCTTCGAGCGCTATGGCAAAGAAAGGGCCACAGCTTGGACCTTCGAACTCGAAATCCTAAATGAAAAAAGGGACCTAATCATTGTCAATCAAAGAGGCCAATCCTTCGCCCCTGGATTTCCATTGCCCAACTTTGAGTACAACTACCAGAGGGGTAGTAAGGACCAAGCTCTTGATCTCAAGTTGAAGGCTGAAAGGCAAGCACAAGCCTTTGAAAAGTGTATTACCTACTTTGAGGAACTAGGGGTGGATCCAAGTGGCTATGACATTACCAATATGGTCGAAGATATTGAGTCCATTCGGCTGTATTATGGCCATGATAAAATTGCCTTGGTTGGTACAAGCTTCGGCTCACAGTGGGCGATGACATACATGCATTCATATCCAGATCATGTGGATCGTCTTCTCTTGTCTGGCGTGGAACCCTTGGACCACGCCTGGGACGATCCAAGGGGAATATGGAAGGTCCTCCAAAGAATCGAAAAAGAAGCGCTCGGTGACATTAGTATCGCAAGTAAACTTCCAAAGATAGGACTCCTAGAGGCCACAACAGAAATCTCTTCGAGATTGCGACTAGGGCCTCTTGCCATACCGCTTAATATTGATGAAAGAAATATTAGTGATAGCATTCTTGTCGGCTTAGATGACTTCCAATACAACTACCTGTGTCCTTTTGCGGAAGATCGGAAAGAGTCTTTAGAATTATGGCCGAAGTACATCAGTGAAATATACAATGAAGACTATACAGGCTTGGCATTTAGGGCAAATTCGGGTCGGGAAGGTACGTCATGGGCTTTAATGATGAATCACTTAATAGACAACAGTCTAGATATATCACCTGAAAGAGAAGCTGAACTAAAGGGAAGAAAAGAACTGGAATCCATCGGAACGCCTTTCATCAACTACCTGCACACGCGCAAGATAAAGTCAACAACGAAGATCAGTGAAGAACTTAGGAAACCAATTCAAAAAGACATTCCTATCTTGATGATTCAAGGGGATATGGATTGGAACACACCGATTGAAAATGCTGAATATGTGGTGGACAAGTATCAAAGCACCCACTTGATTACAATTCACAGAGGTACGCACAGCGCAAAGAGAGAATTGATTCTAGATAATGAAAAACAAGCTAGACAGATTTTTCAATTTATGAATCAAGACTTTAATGTCACTTCATTTGATACTTACAAATCCTCCCTTCCGAAGCAAGTTGATCTACCACCAATCAACTTTGACCCCATCGATGGTGCAACGATCTTAGATGAAGTGCTTGGAAATAGCTAGGCTGTAGGCAATCCGTAGCTTTTAAGCAGAGCCTCGTGCCGAGCAAGAAAGCGACGGATTTTTACTTCATACGAGGATTTTTAACCGCCAGTATCTACAATACCAAGAAGCTACACTTTCTGCTAACGCTCGAATGCACTGCTAAAAGTGTCGCTTCACTTCCCAGCTGCAATCCGTAGCTTTTAAGCAGAGCCTCGTGCCGAGCAAGAAAGCGACGGATTTTTATTTATCTAGAACTATCTACGACCGCCCTTGCTTTTTCATAATAAATGGAAGCTTGTTTATCATCACCCATTTCCTTGTAAGTGTCCCCCAAGCCACTCAGGGGCCTTTCTGAATCTGGATGTATTTTAGCTAGCAGCTGAAATAGATCGATAGCCTTATCAAATCTGCTATTTTGTATGTAAAATTCAGCCACTATACAGGCCCTGCTTAGTCTGATTCGTTCTAAGAAATTTGTCCCTCTAAATGCACCTAGTAAATCTTCGAATTGTTCGAAATCATTAGCCCTAATTGCGTTCCTTGTGATACTAAACATAGTCCAATCTGAAGGCTCTCTAGCAAGTCCATACTTTGCAGCACGCTTTTCATAGTAATCATCAACAAACCGTAAGCCTCCTGCCTCCGAAAATTTTTCAAGGCTAGTGAATTGCAGCTCTGGGAAGTAGTAAAAATACTTCCTTAGTCCATGATACAAGCTTGTATAAGGTGTAGACCTATGTTCTTCATCTTCTAATCCCATATAGGTCCAGTCCAGCTTTGTGCTATCCATACTAGCCAGTAGATTGTTTAGCTCTAGCGCACCCTCCCAGACTACCCCGTCTACAGCCTCAGAGGAAAAAAACAACTGCCTGCTAAGCGCTGGAGAATCATTCACAAAGCTGTCGATTCGATTCACTTTGTCTTTTAGGGGAAATGGGCTAGCTGCAATGTATGATTCAAATAAGTAGGGCTTAGTAATTAAAGCCTCGATAACAAAGCCTCCTCCATATGCCCAACCAAAAATTATACGTTTTCCTGAGGTCCTATACTTCCCATCAATGTAGTTAATCACCTCATCTTCTATAAAACTAAGATATTTGCTTGCATTTGTACTAAAGTTCCTATTGCGGTCAGAAGCTTTTTTTGATATTCCTACAATAATGAAATCAGGGCTTTGTTGGAATT
>CAZMYK010000731.1:0-2557 GCA_964570435.1 uncultured Saprospiraceae bacterium
CACTATGGATATGGAATTTTCTGGTCTCGAATTCTGAACAGGTCAAAAGATGATTTCAAGTTTTCTCTTACTTTTCCTGCCGAATCATATTCAATCTTAGGTCTTCCTGATGCTTACCTCAAACTATTTCTGCCTCCTGACACCATGACAATTGAAAAACTCCCTCTATATAATTATGGGATCACTGGATTGAAAGTTTTTTTAGATACCCACTTCGATCAGCCTAGTAATTTGCACAGAACGATCGGACCTGGTGAGGAAGTATTCTTCTTTGTAGGTATGCTCCTTCATGTACCACAGCAAAAGGGTGCAATTCGCACTGCCATCATACCTGACGGCATGGATCTATCCTATCGCATTAGTATTGATCCAATTGGCTCTGCAGTTATTCCATGTGGCCGTTTTTCTTACAGTAGGGCCCTAGACTAGTACTCATTGATCTACTTGGCAAGAGGTTTTATCAAAGTATAGTCTATTAGAATGCCAAACGCAAGCTATAATTGTAGATTTTGTGCAGAATATGTAACTATTTGAGAGTATCCTTACCTAATAATCTACTGATCATAAGTATATTGCCGTGAAAATAACTCGAAATGCGACCATTCTTAATACCTGTGGTGCTCCTCCTAGCGCTGCAACTGAAGGCCCAAAAACAATACCCCAATATTATATTGATCTTCTGCGATGATCTTGGATATGGAGATCTGAGCGCGTTTGGAAATCCAACCATTCAAACTGCTAATCTGGACAAGATGGCCATCGAAGGACAAAAATGGACGCAATTCTATGCTGCTGACCCTGTCTGTACGCCAAGTAGAGCAGGCTTGCTGACCGGTAGATATCCAATTAGATCAGGTATGACTTCCTCAAAGCGAGGTGTTTTGTTTCCTGACTCTTCAGGAGGTCTACCCAAAAGCGAAATGACCTTGGCGGAACTTCTTAAAACTAGGAGTTATGTCACTTCTGCAGTTGGTAAGTGGCATCTTGGGCACCTGCCCGAGCACCTTCCTGGTCAACATGGTTTTGACTACTACTTTGGTATACCCTACAGCAATGACATGGATGCTGAAGCTGGTTTATGGGAAAAATATCCAAGCCTAGTTAGTGACCCTAAATACAAGTGGGACTACACCCAATACAACGTCCCATTGATGGAGGATGATGAAATAATCGAACGACCAGTAAATCAGAATACGATCACCCAGCGCTACACAGATCGTGCCCTGGACTTCATCGAAGATAACTCACATAGACCTTTCTTTTTGTATTTGGCTCATTCCCTACCTCATATTCCACTTTTTGCCTCTTATGGATTCAGGGGTCGAAGCAAACGTGGCATCTATGGGGATGTGATAGAAGAAATCGACTACGGTGTAGGCTTAATTATAGAAAAATTAAAAGAACTTGAAATTGAAGATAACACCTTAGTGATATTTACGTCGGACAATGGTCCTTGGTTAAAATTCAAAACCCATGGAGGATCTGCAGGTATGCTAAGAGGGGGCAAGGGGACCACTTTTGAAGGTGGAATCCGAGTTCCAACAATCTTTTGGGGCCCAGGAATTGTAAAGCCAGGAATTATCGATACACCTGGTTCAACTTTAGATTTCTTCCATACTTTTTCTACACTAATTGGCAAGAAGAACAGACGAGATCGTAAGATGGACAGTTACGATCTAGCACCGATCTTGAAGGACAAGGTTGGAAACCCCAGGGAGGAGTATTTCTATTGGGCATTTGGTGAACTGCATGCGGTGAGGAAGGGACCCTGGAAGCTTCACATTAAGCAACGAGACGAGGTGAATTATGGAAAATCCAAAGAAATGAGTGGTGTAGAGCTATATCATTTAGAAGCGGACATTTCTGAAAAGCACAATTGCGCAGATGCAAACCCAGAAATAGTCGCAGAACTCTTAGCCATGATCAATGCCCACTTGGAAGACACCGCAGATGCTCTTCCAGACCAGCTCGAAGCTAGGATTGGGCAATAGAGATAGGGACAAGTCACTGAATAGCACAATTTGATTCTACTAGTAGATTGTGGAGAATGTAAGTTATGACCTTCAACGAAACAGTTCTGTTACCAATTCCCATTAAGGACCGCACAGCCCTTAGCTGGAGCACCTGGAGGAGATGAGAAACCTAAGCTACAAAGCTCTACTACTAAATATGGCTATTTAGATTTTGCGGTAAGTAGGACGATTACTACTTGACGATGATCTTCTTAAAGCCACTTTTTGAAATAACGAAATAGACCCCTCTTTCCTTGATATCAATCTTTTTTTCACGAGTCGTCATAATGAAGGTATCTATGACTTGCCCAAGCATATTTACAATTAAAACCTTGCGCGTCTTAAAAGCTGTAGAAGGTTCACTAAACTGAATCGTAAACTTGCCATTACTCGGGTTGGGATAAACAGAAAATCCAATCTTTTCATTCAGCTGTGGATCAATATTAGAGGTCGTAGAACACATTTCCAACTTACCGTCAATTTGCTCCAACAAAGCCCATGAATAGATGTGATAATCTTTAGTGTGAAGGTCTCCCGCCGAAAAG
>CAZMYK010000732.1:0-2553 GCA_964570435.1 uncultured Saprospiraceae bacterium
AATTAATTTGCAATAACTACGTCGAGACCTATCGCTATGCTAGAGTCCAAGACAAAGATTTCCCTTTAAGTAGAGTCTTAGATTTTATGCTCAAAATTAAGCAAGACGCTCACAGTCCACGAACAATTATTCCCATGATTGCGGATGGGATCATAAGGAGCTATTCCATTCAATATCCTGAGAAGTACTTTGAAGACTATGATTCAATGCAAAGAGATAGCTTAGTAGACTACTTTAAGAATGACGAATGGCCGTGCTTTAAAGTACATATTGATCTTTCTGATGAAGCATTCGGCTTGCAAGTAGATCAATTGGCAAAAAGAAGGACTCTAATTAACTTGTCTTACATGACTGAAGAATTAGTGCTTAGAGACCAGGATATCTTATGGAGTGATTTTAAGGACTTGGTATAAGTGCTTAGTTCTGTAGCATATACCTCAACTCTGGGGAGCCGGATGGAAATCGTGGTCTAGCTTTGCAAATAATCTACGACGAGATTAGAAATCTGACTCATATTTCATTTCAGGGTATTGAATCTAAGCCATTATAAATAAAAAAAAATTGAATCTTGAACATTGATAAATACCTAGAACGAATTTCTTATGTAGGCACTACTGAGATTTCGGAAGAAGCCTTGAAAGAATTACATAGGTGCCATATGATGTCGATTCCTTTTGAAGCTCTTGACGTACAGGTTGGGAAGGATATCAGTTTGGATATTGATCGTATTTTTAAAAAGGTGATAACTGATAGGAGAGGTGGATTTTGCTATGAGTTGAATTTCCTATTTCATTCACTACTCTCAAGTCTAGGCTTTGATTCGACAATGGTTTCTTCGAAAATATTTGAAGGTGGAAAGTACGGGCCAGAATTCGACCACATGTCAATCCTTGTGAGACTTGATCTACTCTACCTTGCAGACGTAGGCTTCGGTGATCTCTTCTTGGAGCCCTTAGTTCTTGAAGACGGAGGCATCCAGGAGGATCAATTCAAGAATTATAAGTTTCAAAATCTTTCTAGCACTCAGATTTTGCTCCATGAGTCACTAAAAAATCGCACAGAGTTTAAGGAGGTGTACATTATTGATACCACACCCAGAAGGATTGAAGAATTTCTGCAAGAATGTAAGTACAAGCAGTATTCTCCCGATTCTCATTTTGTGCAGAACACAATTTGTACAATCGCTACTGAATATGGTCGAAAAACGATTAAAAATGATCTTTTCAAGGTGCGAAATCTGGGAGTTTCCACTAAATATAAGATCATCGATGATGCCGACCGTCAAAGGATTTTGAAAAGGGAATTTGGTATTGTTCTAGATTCCTGGCCTAGATCTGAGCAAGAAAAATCAGACTAGACTTCATTAGCGCAAAAGTGAATATATTGTAATTTAGGAGCTTGAAGGAAATAAGAACGTCAGCAAAGCAAATGCAAGCGCACTATGACAGGGCGCCATTCCCACAATCTCTCGCAGGAGCATTTCAAGGTAGTAATCCTCTGTTGATACCTTGGATCAATGCTGCAAGTACTTCTAGCGAGTACGTTTTAGGACCTAGGTCCACAGTTTTAATAGCTGGCTGCGGGAGTGGTGAAGAGGCTTACAGAATTGCTCAAATGTACCCTGAGGCCTCTATTCTAGGTATTGATTTTAGTGGAAAATCCATTGAGGCAGCGAGTGAACTAAAAGTGAAATATAACTTAAATAATGTAGAATTTCGCGAAGGGGACCTGATGGATACTTTATGGCTAGATGAAGATAATTCCTTTGATTTTGTCCTATGCCAGGCCGTTGCTGACTACGTAGCCGAGCCAAGAATACTGATGGAAACATTTGCTAGATGCTTGACTTCCAAGGGTGTACTATGCATGATGGTGAATACTCCACATCACCCAGCTAAAGTTATTCGGGAAGAATTCGCAAGGGTCGGGATTCTACCGCACAACTATGTAGATACTAATAGTCAACGCGACCTCCTTAAGGATGTCATTGACAAATTTAATCTGAAGGCAAAATTACCGAATCTTGAAAACGCGCCATTAGCCTACTTAGAAGCCGACATATTCGCTCCGATTGTACACCATTTTGGCATAGAGGAATGGTGTCGACTTGCCAATATTGCAGGACTAAATTTTTGCGGCGCCTTGGACGCTCCCATTGACCTTGTGAGGGTTAGTGACTCAGACTTAGCGCATTTCTACAGCATGGGCAAACCCCAGTTGTCACTTGTGATGGCGAACCACAGCCAAAGGTCAAGCGTTCAACTTCTATTCAGTCGGGGAGCAACTGTTGAACCTAACTTTGTAAACTTAGAAAGCTTAATGAATTGGCATGTGAGACGTGATGCGACTCTGGCTTCGTTGCCTGTAATGGGAAGTTTTCCAAGTGAAGAAAGAGCTCTGACTTTCCAATTTCCTGGGCTTCCGGATTTCGTGATCAATAGTTCAGCCTTTGACTTAGAGGTCTTGACATATTGCGATGGTCAACTGAGTCTGAGACACGTACTTGAGAAGATTGAGCACCATGGGAATCTTGATCGTTTGCGATCCTGCTTA
>CAZMYK010000733.1:0-2545 GCA_964570435.1 uncultured Saprospiraceae bacterium
ATTGACAGGCAAGATTCGCTTCGACCTTGTGAAACAGATTCTTTGATGCAAATTTAGTGTTAGAGATTTCCGTCGTTTTGCTATATGTGAATGCGCCTGCAGTAATATTTATACCTACATACACCTTGGCAGATGCCTGTATTTCAAAGCCATACCCTCCATTTAAGAAGAGGTAATTATAGGTACTAGGGTTAAAAGTTTCTCGCTTATTGTTGATATACGCTAGCTGAGTGATAAAATACATATTGTACTTGTTTTCTCTCCCATTCGGGAAGTACTTATGGCTCAGCTCGGCGCTTAGAATTTTATAGTTGTCTCGAAAGAAGGGATGGAATCCAAGGCCAAGTTCTACTTGATTTTTGCCTTTGGCGTAGGTCACACTTGGGACAATTCTTGTAGGAAAAACCTCTCCATTGAAGCTTGAATTAACGGTAAGCCCGAAACTTCCACTAGAGTCACTTGATTGGCTTTGAATGAATAACGGAGCTACAAGTATCAACAATGCAATTAGATAATTTTTCATCATTAAGTTTTTTAGTGATTCTTTTTAACAATTCGTACTATTCTTTTGTAAACTGTCTCTAGTTCTATCCAGAACCACTCCTTACTGCTTGTATTTACAAATTGGATAACAACTGCATCCACATCGCTGTGGTAACGTGCTATGCTAGTGTACCCTGGTAGCCAACCTGTGTGTTCGTACTCATAGACCGACGAATAGATCGCCTGTTCTTCATCATTGAATAGGCTGCCGTCGATCAGGGCTCGCAGGAATATGCCAACATCTTCTGCTGTGGCAACCATCGATCCTCCCGGCGTGGTATGATCCCATGATTTCACATCAGGATCGTAGCCTTTTATATAACCACTCATCACATCATTCGAATCGACTTCGTTGTAAAGGCTGTAGGTATTAATCAGACCCAGCGGGGTTAGAATTTCATTGTGGATGAATTCGTGGTGAGAGTATCCAAGGGTTCTGTCGAGAATGGCTCCAAGCAGCAGGTAGTTGGTGTTGGAATAACGGTACTTCTTATCAGGAGCAAAGTCAGCTGGTTTATCAAATATTAATGCAGCAGTCGTGAGGTAGTCTTGATCTGTGCCACTCTCATACCCCGGTTCATAAATATATTCAGGAATTCCGCTTCGATGCTTTAACATCATTTTTAGCGTAATCTCATCTGCATTCTCAATTTTGCCAGCAACTTCAGGGACCATTTCCTGGAGGGTGCTTCCTAAGTTTAACTTCTGGTCAGCAACCAACTGGGTAGCAGCAGCAGCGATATAGAGTTTACTAATGCTTGCTATTCTGAAGAGGTCATGTGGGTTAGCAGGAACCTGATCTTCTCTGTTTTTCCACCCAGCACTGTGAAACGAAGATTTGCCAGCTTGATTAACGTAGACAATGATCCCGTCAAAGTCCCGTTCTATCGCTTTTTCTAATTCTGAGTCAAGGGTTTCAGGTAAGGGCCTTAGGTCAAGGTAACATCCAGAAAATCCTATTGTAAAGAATAACAATGCGATTAAGATGAAAGTGCTGTTGTTTTTAGATCTATTTTTCATCAGTTTTTATTTAAAATGTTATCAAATGATTGTACAGAATAAGAGTGTGATAAGTAAAGTTTTCACACTTGTGGCATAAGACTTTGTAATCGTATTTTTGGGAATATTTCTACCTTTTAGGCCGAACAATGGTCTTAAAAACTTGATTCTTTTGATTGCAAATTCATAGATGAAAAAGCACCAGAAAAAGGTAAACACACATATTCCAATAAATTCCAGCATGGGATGAAGATCTAGCGGCAAAATGATGCTTGCTCCGATGTATAAGACAAGCATGTGGATGATATATACGGGATATGTAGCTTGACTAAGGTAGGTCAATGATGCACTTGGTTTGTTGAGGTATCGATGTCCTAGGCCGAAGACTCCAAGAATCCAAGAGATGGATTCGACGGCTGTGAAGTAATGATTAGAAATCGAATCAAATTGCGTGATCCGCATCGCATACAGGAGCACAGCCATCCCCAAGTACAGCCACTTCCATTTCGAAATAGTTTTCCAAAACGAAGTGCCACTGTACATCACTAGGTAGCCAAAAAAGAAGGCTGTAAGACCAATGAAGAAACCATGCCAAGTTTTTGCATAAAGTTCATACATCTGCGGTTGTACCAAGGCCACCTCAAGGAGGGTGAAAATGCAAATAGATAGTGGCCCAAGAGCATATGCCATAATTTTCGAAATAGCACGTTGAAAATCGCCATGACTATGCTTTTTCAGGTAGAAGAATAGCGGTGAAAGGAGAACTACATATATGAAAATGTTTCCCAAGAACCATAGATGACCACTATCTGGGTAGTAGTGAAGTTTCATATTGTAGTGCCTCTGAAAAACAAAGATGTGAAGCGGGGTAATTGCAAGGAAACCGAAAACAAAGGGCAGTAGAATTCGCCTTGATCTTTCTACTATGAGGTCCTTCCAATTTCTCTTTTTCATGGCGAAGTAGACCCCCATTCCAGACACAAAGAATAAGAGCGGGATGCGC
>CAZMYK010000734.1:0-2541 GCA_964570435.1 uncultured Saprospiraceae bacterium
AGCTGTTGGGATTGGTAAGACCTCCATCTGGATACATCACCATCTGCCCACCAATTAACAAGTCACTTCGGTGTTCTAGGTCATGTAGGTAGGACTTGTTCGCATAACTATTCTTCGTGTTTTGGCCTCTTTCAGCAAGAACATCTAAGTCTACGAAACCTTCTTGTTCAGAATTTTCCTCTGACTGATCGTACTCCCATGGGTAGATGCCATTGTTTCTTCCAAGGTATACATTATAGTCATTAAGGAAGGACGTTTGCTGGGAGGGGCTATCCCATTCATTTTCTGTCAGGGACGCGTGCAAATTGATGTACTTGCTTCTTTCAAACTCCGATACATCACCTACCGAATGCCGCATATTGAAATTGACATCTAGGGCAGTTTGAGCTCTAGCAACGAATGAAAAAACTAAGAAATGTACGATAGCAATGTGAGATATGAAGCGATTCCTAGACATGTGGCTGTTTTTATTTAGTTCTTACCAAGTATCAAATTATCTGCAAATAACAAGATTTATTGGTGTATCAAGGTCCGCCCAAGTTCATTATTGGGGTAAAGAACATTTGTAGCAAACATAGATTCAAATGGCCTCTTTCTGCAACTAAGGTGAGTTGAGTGGGAAGGTGAAAAGCCAGGAAATTAAAATCACTCTCTAGCAAATAAAGTAGACTTTCAAATAGGTCGATCATGGACCATCTACCTATTTCTTATGCACTAGCGCCCCATGTGGACTAGTAAGACTGAAATATCAGATGGACTTACACCACTTATGCGGCTGGCTTGTCCAATCGTCATTGGCTTCAACTTGTTCAGTTTTTCTCGGGCTTCCGCAGACAATGACTGCAGACCATCATATTCAATATGGTCGCCCAACTTTACTTCTTCTAACCTATTCATCTTATCTGCCATTTCTTGCTCCTTGACAAGGTAGCCCTCATACTTTAGATTAATTTCTGCTAGGTTAATGCTCTCAGGATCAAATTCCTGCAAGAAATCATCAAGGTGAGCAACCTTTGACCTCAGGTCCGCTAGTTTGATTTGCGGCCTAGAAAGCACGCTCTTAAGCTTTACCTTTTGCTTTAATGGTGTCGTTCCCTTTTCTTCTAGCGTTGCATTTAGCATTTCTGGACTTACGCTTGAATTTTCAAAGTACTTTTGAATTCTAGCCGTAGAAGCGGCTTTTTCCTCCACCCGATTTAGCCTTTCCTCCATGTTCTTCATCCCTAGTTTAGCGGCAATCGGGGTAAGCCTAATATCTGCATTGTCCTGTCTTAGCAGGATTCTGAATTCCGCCCTGGATGTAAACATCCTGTATGGCTCATCTGTCCCCTTATTAATTAGGTCATCTATCAAGACGCCAATGTACGCATCTGAACGCTTCAGCACGAATGGCTCCTCTTCATTCACGGCGAGGTGGGCATTAATACCCGCCATCAATCCTTGAGATCCCGCCTCTTCATAACCAGTTGTACCATTGATCTGACCAGCGAAGAATAAGTTCTTCACCCGCCTTGTTTCCAGGTTCGCCTTCAATTGAGTAGGGGGAAAGTAGTCATATTCAATGGCATAGCCTGGGCGAAACATTTTAGCATTTTCGAATCCAGGAATAAGCCGCATTGCCTTATACTGTACCTCCTCAGGAAGGCTTGATGAAAAGCCATTGACATAAATCTCTACTGTCTTCCATCCTTCTGGCTCCACAAACAACTGGTGTCGATCTCGTTCTGCAAAGCGATCTATCTTATCTTCGATCGAAGGGCAGTACCTTGGGCCTGTTCCCCTGATGGTGCCATTAAACAAGGGCGATCGATCGAAACCTGTTTTCAATATATCGTGCACCTTCTTATTGGTGTAAGTAACATGGCAGGGTCTCTGATTTTCAAGCTTCGGTGTATCAGTGTAGGAAAATTTGCCGACGGCATCATCCCCTGGCTGCACCTCCATTACATCCCAATTCAAGCTCCGCCCATCTACTCTAGGGGGTGTCCCTGTCTTCATCCGCCCGCTTTCGAAACCAAGTTCTTCCAATTGTGCAGTGATTCCAGTGGCTGCTCTTTCTCCAGCTCTACCTCCTCCAAAGTTCTTATCTCCAATGTGGATCAAGCCATTAAGAAAGGTACCATTGGTCAGGACGACCGACTTAGCAGGGATCTCTAGTCCTATTCCCGTCCTTACACCTACAGCGCGGCCATCTTTCACAATTAGACCGACAATCATCTCTTGCCAAAAATCAATGTTCTCATTGGCCTCAAGCATTAAGCGCCATTTTTCAGCAAACATCATTCGATCAGACTGCGCTCTAGGGCTCCACATAGCTGGACCCTTCGACATATTTAGCATTCGAAATTGAATCATGGTATGGTCCGTCACAATTCCAGAATAACCTCCTAGGGCGTCTATTTCACGGACAATCTGCCCCTTTGCTACTCCCCCCATTGCGGGATTACATGACATCTGAGCAATCGTGTTCATGTTCATGGTCGCAAGCATTACCTTCGAACCCATATTCGCCGCAGCTACAGCCGCTTCGCAACCCGCATG
>CAZMYK010000735.1:0-2535 GCA_964570435.1 uncultured Saprospiraceae bacterium
TCACTAAGACTATGTCCGATATAAAAGGCTCTCGGTGACTGTGCCAATGCAATTGAGCACAAATGCATCAAAAAGACAAAAGTTACAAAACGTAAACGGATGATGTGCATGCCTATAATTTGCTTCGAAAATAGCACTTCTATGTCTATCTGGAGAACTCAAGGTTAATCGATTTTGTAGGAATTCTACCAATTGTCCTGATTCCTCCCAAATAATCCGTTTTCACTAATTATTCTTGCCTTCATGGAGACAAAGACCGAAATTCTAGCATTCCTTATCATGTTTTGAACTAAAATTGGGCAATTTTCCACCATAATAACTTAATTCATGACTTTGTAAAACAAATTTCAATATGTTATTGAAGAACCAATGTTTCCACCTTAGCCTTGCCCTTTGTTTTGGCATTGGTTCTTTGTCAATTGCGCCTTATACACTTCTTGATAATTCGTTCACAGATCTAGCAGGTGACCACAATTGGGTGAATCCCAGGAATTGGTCCTTGGCGCATCTACCTAACCTTTCAGAAAAGGCGATCATCGGCAGCGACAAAGAGGTTATTATACCAGCCTACTATCAAGCCATAGCAGGTGACATCGAAACCCAAGGTGAGCTGACTGTCGATAAGTATGCAACACTGTTTTTGGGTAGGGCTAGACCAGAATTCCCTCTTGGTCTGCCGGAAGCCTATGATCCAAACACATCGTCGATATATGGCATAGGCACGAACACTTACGAGATTGATTTAGAAGTGTGGGAAATAAGCAATTTGAGGCAGTCGCCTGTGGAAACGACGGATAGAATTCAAGCTGCAATAGATTGGGCGATCACCGAGGCAGGATATGATAATGTACTTCTACCCGCTGGTCACTATCTAATCGGCAAGTATGGAAACGATATCTATCAAGCCGGAATAACGCTGCATAGCAACATGGGATTTTACTTGGATAAAAATGCAATAGTTGAAATGGCACCTAATGACAAATGGAATTATTGTGCAATTGCGATTAGAAACAAAGAAAATGTAGTCATCTCTGGAGGTATGATCATTGGCGATCGGCAAAGACACATCTATACTCCTCGGTCAGGCAATAATAGTGTGGTGCATGATGAGGGTCACCTGATTTGCATCGAAGGTAGCTCCAAGAATGTTACGATTCGTAAGAAGTCCCTGGGACGTGCCAACGGTGATGGAATTCTAATTGTGGGAAATGGAGGTACAGACTCACCGGTAGAAGAGGTGGTGATCGAGGAAAGTAACTTCTTTGAAAATAGGAGGCAAGGGATCTCGATTGTAGGTGGTAAAAACATCTTGATTAACAGCAATGAAATTCATCATACAAGGGGAACTTCACCACAATTCGGAATAGATCTCGAAGGAGCTGGAAGGACCAATCAAGCGATCACAATAAATGGAAACTACTTCCATCACAACAGAGGTGGCGATATTGTTAATACCGATGGAAGTGGTGTGATCATCGAAGACAATACGCTAGAACAAGGAGAAAATAATAGATACATTGATGGGCCGATTGTTTATTGGAAAAATTCTGATCAGACTATACAAAGAAATCAAATCACTATGTTTAGTACTTCGGTAAATAATTGGAATGGTATCATTGCCTATGCCAACTCTTCGCCTAAAACCAATCCTAAGACAACATTTATCTTAGAAAACACTTGCAATATGTGTGGCTTCTATATGTACAATAGTCACGACCTAGTTATTCGTAGAAACACTGCAATCCACCTGGCTTTCAAGAATTTCTCCAACTTACTTATTGAGAACAATGACATCACAAGTTACTGGTACTGTTGGCCCTACAGATTTCTCAATGTAACAGGAAGTGCTTCAGGTAATACGCGGAATGGGCAAGTTTATGAAGTTCCTCTTAGCGAAACAGTGCCTTATGATCATTGTTGGTTGTAAAGTAGATGCACTTCTTAAGTGTGTGTCGTTAAGAAGCTTACGTTTCTCGGAACATTGTCCATCCGCTGCAACACACAAATTTCTAAAGGTGCCATTTTGATGCTGCCATCCAGGGCCATCTCGTCCGCACAGGACATCGCTAGATTTTGAAATATATCGTCTCCGTCGATCCATCAGCAAGATATAAATCCACCAAATAGTCTCCTATATCCAGGTCTTTCAAGTTGACGGCTCGCAAACTCTCAATTTCTGAAATCTCTTTTTCAAAAATGTCTTTCAGTATGACCTTTACAACCTTATTACTCTTAGCCATAGGTTTGATCAAGATCTTACTTTTTCTGTGTTTAAATCTTACCTCGTTTTTAACGATCCACCTTCCTTTCTGAGCTATTGCTCGATCAATATCTGTTAAAATATCATGTGCCTTACAAGCGTCAGCTATACCATAGCCATAACCTTCTTCCGCTGTGGGATCTCGATATCGGTCACCGGACTGTCGGACAGCCGATATCATTTGCATATTAGTCCTTTCAGGGTGTGCCTGCTTAAGGCAGGCCATCAATCCAGCTATGGCAGGTGCGGCATACGAAGTTCCATTGCCTCTTGAG
>CAZMYK010000736.1:0-2533 GCA_964570435.1 uncultured Saprospiraceae bacterium
AAATATTTCACTTAGGAAGAAACTGGTACCCAGCATTCTATCACATATCAACATGAAAAATCCTGATACCAAAACTGGGAAAGAAAGAAGTCCCAAGATAGCAGTTACAAAAAATGCCCAAATGGTAAGTGGCATCTTCCAAAGACTCATTCCCTTTGTTCTCAAGTTTAGAACGGTAGTGATGTAGTTAATTCCTCCCAACAAAACCGAAACAACAAAGAAGGTCAAACTCATCAACCAAAGTGTCATCCCCGTGCCAGAACCTGAAGAGGCCTGCGGCAATGCACTAAGGGGCGGATAAGCCGTCCATCCTCCAGCAAAAGGTCCAGTACTAAGAAAGAGAGAATAAAACATAATCACACTGGCTAGAAAGAAGAACCAGTAGGACAACATGTTCAAGAATGGCGAAGCCATATCTCTAGCACCTAATTGCAACGGAATCAGAAGGTTGCTAAAGGTACCACTCAAGCCTGCTGTCAATACAAAGAAGACAATGATTGTACCGTGCATGGTGACCAAGGCATAGTAAAACTCAGGCATTAAGGTCCCAATTCCTGTTTCAGCATCAACCGTGATCCACTTCCCTAGTAGGGGTTTGATCCAGGTTAGACTTTCTTCAGGGAAACCCAGTTGGAGTCTGAATACTATTGACATCGCAGCACCGATCAATGCCCAGATCATTCCTGTAATCAGGAATTGTCTAGCAATGATCTTGTGATCCATGCTGAATATGTAATGATTGATAAAACCAGACTTAAAGCCATCTCCATGTTCATGCTCATGAAAGTGGTCATCGAATCCTTGTTCTTTGATTATGACTGCATCGTCATACACTAATACATCATTAGCCATCTTGTTCTTTCTTTAGCTATTGAGAAATTATTTTTAGTTCAGTCCTCCTATTCTCCTGTCTTCCTTCTGCCGTTTCATTGTCAGCCACTGGTACAGTTTGCCCATAACCCTTAGCATTTAAGCGAGAAGTTTCTATTCCGTCATTAACAAGGTAGTCTCTTACTGCAAGTGCTCTTGCATTTGACAAGGCCAAGTTGGCCTGAGCATCTCCAGTATTATCCGTGTGACCAGCTACTTCAATAGTAAGAGCTGGCTTCTCTTTCAAGACTTCGATTACATTGTCTAATTCATACTTTGAGTCAGCAGTAAGTTCCGCTGATCCAGTTACAAATTTTACGTAATCAAGTCGTACAATTCTTTCCGCATCTGCTTCTGCGCTAATAGCAGCTTCGACTTTGGAAGAAAATTCCTTCGCTCTATTAGCGATATCTATATCAAGAAGTTTTCCCTTATTTGGGTCAATGGCACTATTTCTTGCACCTGAAAAGTAGAAAGAGTTTTGACCAGCAAGCCAAGCCTCATATTCTTCCTCAGATACAATTTCCACTACCTTTCTCATACTATAGTGACCTTTTCCACACAATTCAGCACAAGCTAACTCAAACTCAAAGTTCTCCCATCTAGTCCCAACATCAGGATCATTTGGATCTTGGTCAACATTCCATTCTGGATAAGCCTTAAGTTGCTTCTTAAAGTCTGCAGTAGTAATGGTGGGCGTGAATATAAAGTACGTAGGTAGCCCTGGAATGGCATCCATTTTAACCCTGAAGTGAGGTAGGTAGAAGTTGTGAAGGACATCCTTCGAGGTAATTCTTACCCGTACTTTTTTACCAATGGGGAGGACTATTTTATCAGCAATAAAATCATCGTGCGTCTTAGGATCAGTAAAATCCAAACCTAGTGGGTTAAGACCTGGATCAATCAACTTGTAGTTCTTAGTACCAATCTTACCATCAGGTCCAGGATATCTAATATCCCAGGCAAATTGGTAGCCCGTAGCTTCGATTTCAATCACCTCTTCTGATGGATCTACATCCGGCATGACATCATTCCATACAATCAATCCTTTCACAACTAAGAAGGTCATCACCAAGGCTGGTATCGCCGTCCAAACAATCTCCACCGTATTGTTGTGAGATACGAATTCTCCTACCCTGTTTTTATTATGTCTGTACTTGTATGAATACCAGAACAACAAGATCTGAGTAAGAACGAATACGATACCTGTGAAAAATAAGGTCGTGTTAAATAAGCCGTCTAGCTTCCAACCATGTTCAGAAGCACTGGTCAATGGACCGTATCCCAACATCGTATTCTTGTAGTAGTAGGAAGATGCAACGCAAAGTACTAAGAAGGCTACCATAAAGATAACAAGCCAAACAGCCGTCCGGTTATTTCCTTGCTCTTCAGCATCTTGTTCTCCCCTAATCTTAGCAGACAATTCAGTTACTTTTCCAAGCTGCACCATAATGATGAAGAGGAGAAGAACAATCAGAAATATTACTAAAGCAGTCATATATTTTACTTTTTCTTTGTCAAATTATACATGATGGTGTAAGCTTTCCTCGAGGAAAGGATCGTGCTTGGCTAATAGTGACTTTCTCGAAAGTACTGAGAATGCAACAAATAAAAACAAGCAAAGAAATCCTATCATCGTCCCTATTTCAATAAGTCCTGGGAT
>CAZMYK010000737.1:0-2529 GCA_964570435.1 uncultured Saprospiraceae bacterium
TGCTGAGGATATTACGGAAGCTAGATCTCGTGAGTAAAATGTTACACCCTCAGGGCCCAAGTCAATATCATCCTCATCAATCAATCTATTGCCAACCAACTCACCTAGTGACCTCCCTACAGAGGCAACCTCCAACGAATGTGTCAAGCGGTTATGCACAAAGGTAGTACCAGGCAGTGGAAAGACTTGCGTTTTATTTTGTAGCCTCCTAAATGATGAAGAAAAAATAATACGATCATAATCTTTCTGAAAGTTCGACCTCCCATCTTTTTTCGGAGCTGAAGACGCAAGACTCTTGCTTGTAAAGCACGTATTCCAATGCATAAGTTATCAGATAAGCGCACAATATTAATTAATATTTCTAATATCCAGCAGCTTGACCATCCTTTCTAGATTCCGAAGCTCCAAAGTAGACTTTATTGACTTCATCCCACAAGATAGCCTGATACCCCCCATAAATACCTAAAGAGTACTTAACTTTGTGACCCTTAGTCATCAGTGACCTTATCTCTTGGTAGTCAAATCCAGACTCTAGACTAATAGAACCGCCATCAGTCATCACTTCGCCTGTTGGCTGCGATGAACCACCATGACTTATCCTCGGTGCATCCCCAGCTTCCTGGATATTCATTCCGAAATCTATGATATTCATTACAATTTGCGCATGACCTTGAGGCTGCATTGCACCTCCCATTAGACCAAAACTCATATAAGGTTTCCCATCCTTAGTAATAAAGGCTGGAATAATGGTATGAAAAGGTCGCTTTTCAGGTTCTAAAACATTAGAGTGGCCATCTTCCAAGGCAAAAAGCTCTCCTCGATCTTGCATTACAAAGCCTAGTCCCGGAGGAGTAATACCTGAACCCATTCCCCTATAATTAGACTGAATAAGTGAAACCATCATCCCATCCTTGTCAGCCACTGTAAGGTAAATCGTCTCACCAGTTTCTAGCTTTCCCGCCGACAACTTCCTAGCCGAACGATCTGGATTGATTAGATTCTTTCGCTCTCTAGCATACTCCTTAGAAATAAGCCAGTTGACCGGGATCTTATTGAAATCCGGGTCAGCGTAGTATTTGGCCCTATCTTCGAAGGCAAGTTTCTTCGCCTCCACAAAGTGATGGATGTAGGCACTAGAACCAAAGCCCATGCCTGAAACATCAAATTGCTCCATGATATTAAGAATCTGAAGAGCAGCAATCCCTTGACCATTGGGTGGAAGTTCCCAAACATCATAACCTCGATAGTTAGTAGACACGGGCTCCACCCATTCCGACTCATGACCAGCGAGGTCCGCTTCTGATAAGAAACCCCCTTGTTCCTGCACATGGTTGGCAATGGTTTTAGCAATAGATCCTTTGTAAAAAGCATCCCTACCGTCTTTACCAATAATCTCTAAGGTGTTGGCAAGGCTAGGATTCTTGAAAATCTCACCCTTAGCTGGCATCTTCCCATTCTTCATGTAGACATCTGCAAAGTTAGGGTACTTCTTCAGAAAGGAACTCCTATTCATATAATAGGCTATCAGTTCAGTCACCGGAAATCCTTGCCTAGCATATGAAATCGCTGGACTAAGAATTTCCGTCATTTCTAGACGCCCAAACTTTTCATGAATCTCAAACCAACCATCCACGCATCCAGGGACTGAAATAGGCAGGGCTCCATGCGACGGGATAGATTCGTAGCCATTCTTTTGAAACCAATCTGCAGACAAATTCTTTGGCGACCTACCGCTCCCATTAAGTCCATGGAGACGTTGTGTGCCGGGGTCCCAGACAATTGCAAAAATGTCACCTCCTATCCCATTGCCTGTTGGTTCCATTAGTCCTAGACAAGCGTTTGCGGCAATTGCCGCATCAGCAGCACTACCTCCTGCTTTTAATATATCTAAGGCCACTTGAGTACAAAGCGGTTGGGACGTCGCTGCCATTCCGTTCTGAGCGATGACCTCAGACCTTGTTGTAGTAACATTCTCCGAAACACGGTCTTGTGCAGATGAAAAAGCAAAGCAAAAGCAAGTAAAAATTAGAATTATTGTATATTTCATTCGTTCCTAGTTAGATAGTAAAGTACAAATAAGTATTGAAAGTATGGACATGTCCAAGACAGTGGAAGCATATATTTCCAAAAATCCTGAAAGACAAGATCAGTTGATCAAACTGAGAAAATTAGCCACGAGCCTTTCTTTTACTGAGTGCTTGAAATGGGGTCTACCAAGCTATACAATTCAAGGCAAGAATGTGGTCAGCATTGCTAGTTTCAAGAAGTGGTCTTGCCTATGGTTCCATCAAGGTTCCTTCCTGAAAGATGAAGAAAACCTGCTACAGAATGCACAAGAAGGTAAGACTAAGAGTATGCGGCAGTGGCGATTCTACACCATCGACGACATAGATGATCAAAAAGTGCTGCTTTATCTACAAGAAGCCATAGACAATCAAATCGCTGGCAAAGAAGTAGCATTCGAAAAGAGAAAAGTTGTGGCAAGTGAAGTTGCTCAGTTGCTTCGAGACCACTTAGACCTTAACTTAG
>CAZMYK010000738.1:0-2527 GCA_964570435.1 uncultured Saprospiraceae bacterium
GTACAGAATCCTTCTTTAACCTATATGGCATTGAGTGCCAGAGCTGCTAATTTTGCCGCAAGGCAAATAAAGAAGAGCAAGTGAGGTGCCTACCATGAATCGATTCATGGTAAATTTCAAAATCACCATGTATCATTTAGCTCACATGCAATATTGTAAGGCTAAGTTCATGACGTTTTTGACTTTCCACAAAAGGCTTCAAGCCCTTAGAAGATGAAACTTGTCCATGGATTTGCATACAGGCAATTGCATTAAAGAGTAGTAACTAAAAAAATAGGGTATCAACTTTCGTCGATACCCTGCTATATTAAAAATCTCACTACGTTACGTTCGGTCTAATTCAGATTTCAAAAGAAGCAGTCACATATCTCGGGGGAATTAATGAGCTACGTGACCGCTTGTTGGGAAAACTACTTTCAATTTGGTTTTTTGTGTTATGCAGGTTAATAACCGAGATATTGAGAATGTTAACACGCCATTCTAAATTTTTTCAAAAACATTAAAAAAGTCTCCGTCATCAAGTAGGTTATGAACCAAGTCAAACATTGATTCTTCATTAATTTCATCTACTACCAATGAGTTAGGGAGGTATAAATAGTTCAACGCAGAGTTGATACTCTTTCCATTTTTCAGTTGTTCCATCAATACATCAATCTTTTGAATTCTAGCAATAAATGACTCGTGCTGATCATTTTGAATGATAATGTCGGCAGAATTTAGATCGCTTTCGAAATTGATTAATTGTATTGAACACACGGTCATAGTCCAAAAATAAAGAACTATCTACCTGCTAGGTAGTTGAATTAGACCATCGGTCGAAAGCTCGGAATCAACGGACTAGATTTTTGAAAGTTGATCTAGGAAGTCTTGCTTTCGCCTTCTCGCGATCGGAACTACAGAGTCATCATCCATAGTCAATGTGCCCTCCTTCATGTACTTCTTGATTTTGGAAAGGTTGATGATGTGTGATTTATGGACAGCGTAGAAACCATATGGTTCAAGCAACTTAAGAAACTCACCTATATTGTACGAACTGATAATATTCTGACCGGCGGCATTCACGACCTTGGTGCATTTTTGCAAACCCTCGCAGCGCACGATTTCGTCCAATCTCAGAAATTCTAGTCCATACATTGTAGGGATCCCTACTTTTTTGCTAGTGTTGCTAGAAATTAGATTGTCCAGAAGCTGTTGATTGCGCACTCTGGACTTCTTATCCTTTATCTTTTCCTTGGCTTGAAAAATGGCTAATTGCAGGTCGTCATCGTCGACAGGTTTCATAATGTATCCGATAGCACTGAACTGGATGGCTTGGATTGCATAGTTTTGGTAGCCAGTTACAAAGATGACTTCGAAGTCAAGATTCGTGCTTGCCTTCAAAACATCAAATCCACTTTTAATCGGCATCTCTATGTCCAAAAATACCAAGTCCAGGTCATTGTTCGACAGATATGTGATGGCCAATTCGGGGTCTGATATTTTCTCAACGACCTCGATGTCGAGGTTAAGATCCTTAATCTTATAGTCTAGGACTTCTGCCGCCTTCCGTTCGTCGTCAATGATAATTGCCCTAATCATATTTCTTAAGAATTTTGGGTATAGTAATCACCACCTCTGTACCTGCAGCTTTTCCATTACTGCACTTAAGGTCTTCGTAAACAATGTCAATATCGATGTTTTTTTCCTTTTTTAAGACCTGAAGACGTTCTTGAATAATCTCTGTTGCAAGTGACTTATGTTTCTTAATGGAGGCAGCTCGTATTTTTTGCGCTTGCGCTCTACCAATTCCGTTATCCTTGATGATGATTTTAACTATGCTTCCATCAGGTACCGCTTGAATACTTAGGTGACCATCCTTATCTTTTTTATGGTAGAGCCCATGATTGATAGAATTCTCCACAAAGGGTTGTAGCAACATAGATGGTAGGGTTAGGGTGTTTTGATCTACTCTGGGATCGATATTAAACTCATAGTCAAACTTGTCCTCGAAACGAAGTTTTTCAAGCTCCAAGTATAGACTTAGAAGCTCTTTCTCTTGTGAAAAAGGAATAAATTTCGCCTTCGAAGACTCTAAAAACATCCTCATTAACTTCGCAAATTTCGTCAAGTATTTCTCTGCCTTCTTTTTTTCATTGGTTTGGACGTATAATAAGATGGCGCCCAATGAATTGAAAATGAAATGCGGATTCATTTGTGATCTTAAGGCCTGAAGCTCCAATTCTGCCATTCTTACTTGGTTCTCACGATGTTCCTGGTCTCGCTTTCTGTTATACCTAATAATTCGAGATGCAATATAATAGGATAGAATGCCCAAAAACAGAAGCACTCCTAGGAACATAAAGAGTGATCTATAAGACCTCTTTCGGATAAATGATAATTGCTTTTTCTCGCTTGCTCTTAAAGGATTTGCTGGAAAGATATCCAGTTTGTTAGTAGAGGAACTTAGGGATTCTAAATAAACCTTGTCGTCACGAATCTCAAACGCAAGCTGGTCGGGATAAGCCTTGATGCGGGGTACACTAGGTGC
>CAZMYK010000739.1:0-2512 GCA_964570435.1 uncultured Saprospiraceae bacterium
CAAGGTGAACACCTTTCAATTACTTACTCGCAAGGAAGAGGCTGTACCCTTCTAGCGTAGGCTTCTGAGCACACGAACAATAACTCAAAGAAAAAAAGCCTGATCGCAATTCCTTTTCGATCAGGCTTTTTCTAGTTTTCACTAGGGTTCTAGTCGTCTTGTTAGCCATTTACCGGAATCGTCAAGAATATACTCCAAGCGATCATGAAGTCTTTTTTCACGGCCCTGCCAGAACTCAAAGTAACTTGGCTTCAACAAATAACCACCCCAGTTTTCAGGCAAGGGAATTTTCAATGAGTTAGCATGTAATTTTTGCAGCGATTCGTACCGATCTTCTAATTCAGAGCGATCTTTGATTGGAGCGCTTTGTTTTGAAGTTACCGCTCCTAGCTGACTTCCGATGGGCCTGGAGTGAAAATACGCTTCAGATTTCTGACGACTTACCTTAGTTAGACTTCCCTCTATCCGCACCTGACGCTGAATCTCCTTCCATAGAAAATTCAAAGCAGCATTTGGATTCTTTTCGATTTCCCGACCCTTTCTGCTATTATAATTGGTGTAAAATATGAAGCCCTCTTCTGTAATTTCTTTGAGTAGCACGATCCTAGAAGAAGGATGGCCTTGGCTATTCACCGTAGCCAGATTCATCGCATTGGGCTCCAGCAAGTCAGATGAAATCGCATCTTCAAGCCAAGTCCTAAATTGCTCGATTGGCTTAGGCGATACTTCCGCTTCAGAAAGAGCTCCCCACTTGTAGTTTTCTCTCATGTCTGAGATGCTCTTCTGCATGCTAAAGTGCTTTTTTTAATGTAGTAATCAATCTACCGGCATTCCTCTTCATCAAAAACGCTATCCAGTACATCACTGGAATGACAATCAAAGTAAGGAAGGTAGAAAAGACTAATCCATAGATTACCGTCCATGCCATTGTTCCCCAAAATTTAGCACTGTCACCGCCAACAAATATTTGAGGATCGAATTCTGTCAATAGGGTGAAAAAATTGATATTGAATCCAATTGCCAAAGGAATTAAGCCTAGCACAGTTGTAATTGCCGTAAGGAGGACCGGTCGAAGTCGGGTTGCTCCAGCGGTAACAATCGCTTCCTTCACATCCTTGCCTTCCATGTTTGACATTTTATCAATGCCTAGGGACTCTCTTTTTCTCTGAACAGTGAGATTCGTATAATCAACTAATACGATGGCATTATTGACCACAATCCCTGCAAGAGAAATCACCCCAACGCCCGTCATTATCACTATTATGTTCATGTCAGACCAAATGTATCCAAAGAGGACGCCAATGAGACTAAATAGTACAGATAGTATGATAATAAAGGGGGATATAAGCGAATTGAATTGCATGACTAGTATCAGGAAGATCGCAAAAACTGCTATTCCTAGAGCCTTCGCTAGGAAGGCCATCTCCTCTGCTTGTTGAGCTTGTTGTCCCGCAAACTTGTAGCCATAGCCATCGGGCATGTCAAAGTTTTCGAGGGCTGCATCTATGTCTGCAACCACCTCAGTCGGGTTGAACCCTTGAAGCACGTTCGAAGTAATCGTGATCTTCCTTTCTTGATCCTTTCTGTTGATAGCACTAAAAGTAGACGAATAAGAGATATCGGCAACTGCAGAGATCGGTACTTGAGCTATCCGACCATTTGCTGGATTTCTGAATGTGATTTTTTGATTCAGGATGTCACCAACACTATTCCTGTAGGACTCCTTGGCTCTTAGATTAATAGGATACTCATCCTCCCCTTGCTTGAACTTCGAAACTTCCTTTCCGAAAACCGCAGTCCTAATTACGTCCGAAATGCTGAAAGTTGAAATTTCATAGCGCCTTGCGGCCTTACGATCTATTCCTATCTGCATCTCAGGCTTGCCGATTTTGACATCTGCTCCTAGTTCCTCGATACCTCCAACTCCAGATTGGTTAATGAACTGAATCATTGATTCCGAGATAATCGCCAATTGGTTAATATTGTCACCCGTAATCTCTATATAGACTGGTTTTTCTTGTGGTGGACCTGACTGTTCTTGGTCCACTGTCAATTTCACTCCTGGGATTCCTTGCACAGATTCTCTGATTTCCTCCATGATATCTACGGTTGATTTCTCCCCTCTCTCGTCCGATGGCACAAATGAAACCGTTAGTCTAGCACGGTTAGGAGAAGAACCGAAGGTTGGTCCCATCGCAGGATCTCCTGTGTTCTCACCCATTTGTGAAAGGACGGCATCCACCACTTCCGAATGTTGGGCCATATCGCGTTCCACATTCTCTTCGATCTTAGCCATGATGCTATTGGTAGCCTTGATGTCCTTGCCCAAGGGAAGTTCCACGAAGACATTCACGTAATTAGGGTCTGCAGTAGGAAACAGTTCTACCTTTGGTGGGTTACTTCCAAGGATTGAGAAAGCAAGAAACAAGACCGCAAAACTACCTATGAACAAAACATAGGGAACAATTCCGTACAAGGCCATTTTAATGAACTTATTGTAAAGTCCCTCTAA
>CAZMYK010000740.1:0-2511 GCA_964570435.1 uncultured Saprospiraceae bacterium
GTCGAATGCGAAACTCCCTATAGCTGCTGCCGTATAGGGTCCAACTCCTGGAAGTTCCAACAAACCCTCATAGGTGTTTGGAAACTTACCTCCTCGCTCATGGATCAACTTAGCTGCCTTGTGTAGATTTCTAGCGCGACTATAGTATCCTAAGCCTTGCCAGAGTTTCATCAATTCCTCCTCAGAACAGGTAGCTAGCTCGGAAACATTGGCGAAGCGTTCGATAAATTTCAGGTAGTAGGGCCTGCCTTGTTCGACCCTTGTTTGCTGTAGGATGATTTCTGAGAGCCAAATATGGAAGGGGTCTTTGGTTTCCTTCCAAGGCAGGTCACGATCTACTTCTTTATGCCAGCGGAAAAGTTCTTTAGAAATAGATTGAGCCATAGAAAGTGAGGTAAAAAAAATCAGCGTAAGATAATCTACCTTACGCTGACCTAACTATATATAAACTATTAATCTTTAATTCTAAATTGCTCTTGCAGAATTCAGATCTCCAAAGTGCCTAGTAATCATGTTCTTAAGAGCCCTTCTTGCAAAAAAGATTCTACTCTTCACTGTTCCTAAAGGTAGGTCTAATTCATCTGCAATCTCCTGATACTTGAAACCTTGGTAGTGCATCTCAAATGGAATCTTAATTGAATCTTCCAAACTTGAGATCATACCCTTAAGTTCCTTCATCAATATATTAGAATGCGCATCATTAGATATGGTAGCACTTCCACTATTGATAAAGTACATATTATCAGTAGAATCTATAATGGTATTGGCCTTCGCCTTTCTTCTGTAATTGTTGATGAAGATGTTCTTCATTATGGTAAAAAGCCACGCTTTGAAATTGGTTCCTGGACGAAACTTATCTCTATTTGTAATTGCCCGAAATGCAGTCTCCTGGTACAAGTCTTTTGCATCTTCTGTATTTTTCGTCAGATTGTATGCAAATGAATGCAAGAGGCCGGAAAGGCTATCTAATTTTGAATCAAATTCTATTGTTGACATAATGGCTACATTTTGTTTAACAAATATAACTAAACATTAAACAAAAAAGAAGTCACGGAGAAGACTTTTGGAAATATAGCGGCCGTATTTTGCATAAGCAACTGATTTTCAGCAATTTAATTTGTCTAATTATTTTAAAAAAAAGTTGAACAAAATAAATTTGCATGCTTAAACAAAACTGGAGGACCGTTTTAGCTACATTAGCAGGTATGTTAGTCAAGACCAATGGCATTATCCTTAGAAGCATGAAGTATGGTGAGACGAGTCTCATCATGGACATCTATTCACGGGATTACGGTTTGAACAGCTATATTATAGGAGGGGTCAGAAACAAGAAGTCAAAAACGCAAGCTGGCCTGTGTCAGATCATGTCTCTGGTTCAGTTTGTAGCCTACCACAAGAATACTAAGGGTCTTTTTCGAATCAAGGAAATTTCAAGTGCCCACCTTTATACTAGGATTCCCTTCGAAATCATGAGGTCGTCTGTCGGAATGTTCATGGTGGAAGTTCTAAAGAATACGATTAGAGAAGACGAGGAAAACGCAGAACTATTCGATTTCATATTTCAATGGTTCTTCTTCCTAGATACCAGTGAGGAGTCCGTTTCTAACCTCCACTTGCTCTTTATGTTAGAACTGACCGAGCAAATAGGAATTCAACCGAGAGACAACTATAGTGTCAATAAGACCTTTTTCGACATGATGGAGGGCCAATTCGTCGCAGGTATTCCAGACCACCACTACTTTTTGAAGCCAGAACAGTCAGAACACCTATATGACTTAATGATGCAGGAAAGGGACTACGTGCACGAACTTGCATTGACCAATAGAGAAAGGAGGCAAATATTAGATAAGTTGATTCTATTCTATAAATTGCATATTGATTCGATGAAGGAATTGCACACGTATCAAATACTAAATGAAATACTAGCATAATGTCGACAAGCCACAGTCCAGTTATCGCTTACAAGCAAGGCAAGCTTAAGAAGAAAAAAATGCTCCGCCTCTATCGTGAAATGCTTAAGGCACGAATGATCGAAGAGAAGATGTTGAACCTCCTCCGCCAGGGTCGAATTTCAAAATGGTTCTCTGGAATAGGCCAAGAGGCCATCGCGGTGGCTTGTACGCTAGCCATGAAGGAGGAAGAGTATATTTTTCCGATGCATCGAAACCTAGGAGTATTTACTTCACGAGGGATTCCACTCAGAAAGCTTTTCGCACAATGGCAAGGAAAGGTAGAGGGTTTTACTAAGGGAAGAGATCGATCCTTCCACTTCGGCACTCAAGAGTATAATATTGTAGGAATGATCTCCCACCTAGCTGCCCAATTGTCATTAGCAGGAGGTGTAGGACTTGCTCATAAGTTGGCAGGTGAATCCAATGTCTCTCTTGCCTTCACTGGTGAAGGAGGGACAAGTGAGGGGGAATTTCATGAGGCCTTGAACATGGCAGCGGTTTGGAAGTTGCCTGTAATATTTGTAATTGAAAACAATGGCTACGGTCTTTCAACTCCCAC
>CAZMYK010000741.1:0-2509 GCA_964570435.1 uncultured Saprospiraceae bacterium
ATTGAATTTGCGTCATTTGAAGTTCTCAAATTTTCTTACAATCCTTTTAACTACCTCGTTTTTTCGGAACCTCAGTAAAAAACAGGTATTTACCTTGCGACAAGGTAGCTCTTAATCCATTGACTATAAGATTCTTCTACTGAATACCCGAATCTAAGATTGAGCGATCCTTGCAAATGATGCTTAGACGATAAGAAAAAAACTAGGTGTATCGTTTCAAAAAGTGCAGTTTCCTGACTTTAATTCCACCTAGCTGAGATAGGTAGCTTTCGAACTCTGTCTAAGCAGATCACAGTAATCAACTAGGCCTGTGCAGTAGGAGTGAAGTTCATAGGAGGATAAATGTCCTTGCTCTTAGATTCGCCGATCGGTCCAAATTGCTTTTCATACTTTGAAACATTGTCAGCCAGCGCCTTCATCAGCCGCTTAGCATGTTCAGGAGTAATTATAATTCTTGACTTCACCTTCGCCTTTGGCACATTAGGCACCAATCTGATGAAATCAACAACGAATTCCGAATGAGAATGAGAGATGATTGCTAGGTTAGCATATGTCCCTTCCGCGATATCTTCTGGTAAATCTATGTTGACCTGGTTGCCCGCTTGCTTATTTTCTGCCATCTTTGAAATTATTTGGTGTAAAACTAAGTTTTAATAACGGAACAATCCCCTATAAGTTTCGTTTCTTATACAATTATGAGTAAATACTGTGCCTATCTCTTTCTTCTAGCGCTTACACTATCTGTTTATGATTGCGCTCCAGCAAGGTTCGTCAAGCCTTTGGAAAAAGACGAGTGGGCAGTTGGAATCAATGCCGGGGGACCATTGATTCAACTTTTCGACACCAACCTTCCCATTCCGTTTAGCTCTATCTACGCTGGCTATGGCTATACCGACAGGCTTACGATTCATGGTGGCATCCACACAACTAGCATGGCATACAAGACCTTGCAAATTGATGCTGGCGTAACTTACTTGCTAAGAAATTTCGACGGCAATGTTCCTGGAGTCTCCATAAATGGCAGTCTGAATGGCATGATGGACTTTAGAGAATACAATGTTCGAACTTACCCAAATCTTGCCTTGAATCTTTTTTATGATTTCAAATATGGCCGCTTCTATGGAGGTGTGGAACAGTGGTTCGACATCTTTCCTGGTGCTGTGCCCGACGGCTCAGACCACAGCTACTGGCACCCAGCATTTTACTTGGGCCAGACCTTCAAGTTGAAAAAATGGGAGGTCAACTTTGAATATAAAAACATTGCACCGTTTAGTGATAACCAGGGTCATGTAGTCAGATACGCTAGAAGCAACGAGAAGGGTGCTCACGGAATTTACCTATCACTCCAAAAAAGATTCTAAAGATGAAGAAACGGTCACTATGGGTTTTACTCTCGATACTGCTTCTGGCCACATCATGCCTGGATCTTGCCCCCCTCCTATTCAATCCGGATAATAGCTTCGATGCCTACTTATGGGACGAGAACCCATTTAATGATTACTTCGATTCAGCAAAGGAATACTACATCGAAGATGGTGAATTTCACTATTTTACAATAGAATCAGAACATGAAGGTCAGACCGAAACCCTCCATGCGATCTACCTCGGAGACCTTGAAACAATCAATACAGACACGGTCTTCGTTTACAGCCATGGGAATTCCGGTAGCATGGATAGCTACTATCCTAGAGCCCAATTGCTCTACCATGTCGGAGGCAAGTCAAGATATGGAGTCTTGATGATGGACTACCGAGGGTTCGGCTTATCGACAGGCACTCCATCAGAGTCTTCACTGATGTCGGATGTGAATACCTGCGTACAATGGTTGAAAGATAGGGGCTTGACGGAAGACCGCCTTGTTCATTATGGCTTTAGCCTAGGCTCGATTCCAAGTGTATATCTGACAACAAATCCAAGAGCTTTGAGGCCACACAAGCTGATGCTAGAGGCACCCATCGGTAGCATTAACACAATGGCAGCGAATGGCTCTTCGCTATCCCTTCCTTCTAGTTTCTATGCTGATCTCGAAACCAATAATATTGACGAAATCAAGAAAGTAGAACAGCCCTTATACTGGATCCATGGTCTTTCGGATGGATTCTTGAATTACTATACCCATGGAGAAGCAATCTTTAACAACCACCAAGGCGAATATAAGGTTTCGATGCCTGTAAGGTGGGGTGACCATAGTGATACCCCTTTCATTCTTGGTGAAGAAAAATATATAAAATCAGTTTATGATTTTATATTGCGTTAATGTTCGACTTCACCATTAATGCTGCAAATCTAGCCATTGTTGCGTCAGTATTTATTGGACTTACCTTTGGACTCCTCCTCATTCTTAGTAAAAGAATAAATCGAAAAGCAAATCGTTTTCTTGGCTTCCTTGCTTTCATCATCGTGTTCTGGAACATTTGGGTCTTGAGTGTTGACTTCGAAACCTTTGAGCACTTCCCACGATTTTGTTTAATTCCATTGAATTTCTCGCTTGCCCTAGGGCCCTTGATCT
>CAZMYK010000742.1:0-2506 GCA_964570435.1 uncultured Saprospiraceae bacterium
AAAAGGGAGGATGAACTCTCGGAACTTGTCGGACGTGGATAACGCCCTCCTCAATTTGGACTTGGAAGAATTTTCTATGACTGTTGCCACTCTGAGTGAGTTAATACCTGGATTTAATGCACCACCCAATTTTTTCAAACTTGGGCGATTGAAATTTGATGGAAGATTCGATGGTTATTTCCAAGATTTTGTAGCCTACGGAGACCTTAGTTCTGACCTGGGCTATGCCGATCTTGATATGAGGTTGGACTTGAAGGATGGAACAGAGAATGCTAAGTACTCAGGGTCAGCCATATTGAAATCCTTCGACTTAGGAGAATGGTCTGGCGATGAAGACTTAGGAGTCTTAGAGATGGAGGCTGAGGTGAAAAATGGTAGGGGGCTTAGAATTGAATCTGTGAATGCTGAATTGGAAGCGAAGGTTAACGTACTTGAGTACAAGGGATATGTCTATGAAGACTTTAGCATGGAAGGAAAGTTTGAGAAAAACTTGTTTGACGGAAATTTCCTGATTTCTGATCCCAATATTGACTTGGACTTTAGCGGAACCATCGATTTCACAGATTCTATTCCAGTTTACGACTTCGTAGCCGATGTCAATGCCCTTCAACTTAAGAAACTGAACTTGATCGAGGACGACTTTGCCCTCCAAGGTAATCTGGAGATCAATGCCAATGGTACGGACGTGAACAATGCTCAAGGACTGGCTTCTGGAACCTCGTTTATATTAATCAAGGATGGGAACGAGTTCCAGCTAGATAGTTTTAACCTTACTGCAACTGGCGCGTATCCTAACAGGAGGAATTTCAAGCTGGAATCTTCACTTTCAGACATTGAACTGAACGGTAAGTTTAAGATTGAAGAACTCCCTGATGCCTTTCTTTCTAGCTTGAAAACCAACTACCCTAACTTCACCCAGCAGATCACGCACTTTCGGAACCCCAATCCTAGTCCAGGCTACGACTTTAATATCAATATGTCGATTCGAGAGTCTGAAGACATCTTCGAGGTATTGCTAGGAGAATCAATTTTTATTAGGGACGCAACTGTTTTGGGACGGATCAGTGATGAATCGAATAGGAGTGCTCTAGATGTTTCTTTTCCATTCTTAGAGGTCAATGGAAATGTCTTCGGTGGGATTTCAGGCGACCTATTTGCTCAGGCGGATCAAGGAAGTCTAAATCTCTTGGTGGAATACGCAAATATTGGTAATATCGAATTTTCACCCGTAAAAATAGAAGCGACAGCTGAAAAGGAGCAATTGCAGTTTTCGGTGACCAGTGCAGAACTTTTAGACAGTTTTACTCAAATTAGTATTAATGGTACCATGAGGACGCAAGATGACCTTTTTAAGGTACGTTTAGAAAATACCAGTTTTCTAGCCTTTGGTAGTAAGTGGAAATTCAATGCGCAGAATAGTGTCTTGTTTGGCCCAGATGTAATCGCAATCAATAATCTAGAACTATCAGATGGTGAGCGTGCTCTAAGTTTTGATGATATCAATGATCGAAAGGGGGTTTCCATGAATATCAAGGCCCTCAAGACATCATTCTTTAATAAGCTAACAGGAGCGAAACTTCGCGGTGACATTGATGGCTTCGTTGCTGTAAGTGATATATTCGACTTTGTAGGCCTCAATGCAAGCCTAAGCATTCCCGATTTTGGCTTTGAAAACCATGAATTTGGAAAGGTGACCTTCTTAGCTATTAGCGAAGACCTGAAAAAGCCTGTTGCTTATGAACTAGTGGCTTATGACCAAGAAAAAAACTTGAAATTTAATGGGAATTACGACCTTGACTTAAGAGAAAATTCAGGAGAGCTTAGGGTCAATAACTATCCATTAGACCTTCTAGAATACATCATCACCGATGGCCTTTCGCAGACCTCCGGTTTCTTCGACGCAAGTGTGACTTACTCTGGTCCCCTAGCTTACCCCGAAATCGATGGAGAGGCAAGTCTTCGTGAAGGAGTTGCTAAGGTAGACTACTTGGGAACGACCTACGAGGTAGGGGAGAATAAGGTTAAATTTTCGGAAGGGTACATGGACTTTTCGAATGGCGAGCTGATAGATTCACGGGGGCAGAAGGCAATCGTCCAAGGTGGAATGAGGCATAAGGCATTTAGAGATTTCACACTGGACTTACGGATTCGGTCGCCTCAATTTATTGCCTTGAATACTACAAAGCAGGACAACCCTTCGTACTATGGTTTTGCCCAAGGCGAGCTTGATGTCTTGTTCGAAGGTCCATTTGAGACCATCAAGATATCTGTTAACGCCACGACAGGCAGAAACACAGAGCTGAACCTTCCAGTGGAATACACCGCCGAAGAGTACAGCACTGATTTTATCGAGATCATTGACTACTCTGCCCCAGTTGAGAGGAAGGCCACCGAAGAAATCAACCTTGAAGGTCTTAGTCTCGATATGAATGTCAATGTGACTGAGGAAGCCAGAGTTGTCATACTATTTGATGAGACGGCAAAGGACATTTTGGAAAGTTCAGGG
>CAZMYK010000743.1:0-2497 GCA_964570435.1 uncultured Saprospiraceae bacterium
CTATAAATTCTGAATCATCACCATTCTCTAGTAAGTCCCTGAACTGCGGTGAAGCCACAGATAGGTGGTTCAGAACAATATCAAATTTTAGTTTTACGCCAAGAACTTCCAGCTCTTCTAAATCCTTCGCATCTACCAGTTCTTCGTTCAGATCATAATCTATGATAGAAAATCCACGGTCTAAGTCACTGTGAAAAAAAGTCGGTAGAACATAAAACAAGGAGAAAACGTCCTTAAATTCAGGGAGCTTCAATAATTCTATCGCATCAGCCAGCCTACTTCCAATACTGTCAGGATATGCATTTAGCATCACCCCATTTTCTCTTATTCGTGCATTGCTCATTTACGACTTTAGTTTTGATAAATCATCTACAGAAGTGATGAGAGTACGTTAATGTGGTTTGGCAAACGACCTACATTCTGTAACTTGAAGGCTGCCAATTTCAAGGCAACCTCAAGGCATTTCTCATTTTCACCACCATTGAGATAGGCGTACAAGAATCCTGACCAAAAAGCGTCTCCAGCACCAGTAGCATCTTGGATCTCCTCAATCTTGATGGCCGGTAAAGAAATTATGGGCCTACCTCTATCAGAAAATTTAACTCCCTCACTTCCTAATGTAAGGCAAACCTTATCAGATCCCAGGTCGTGAAAGAACTCAAAAATCTCGTGGTGGGGAAGTTTGTTGCCGAAAAGGCGAAGCATATCATCTTCACTAATCTTAATCAAGGAATTGTAGGAACAATATGTTTTTATGACCTCGATCGCAACACTTCTATCTTGCCAAAGCTTGTCCGCAAAATTTAGATCAATGCTCAATTCACATCCCAGATTTGCGGCCAATCTAGCCTTATCCAAGATGGTAGATCTAGATGGCTGCCTACTCAAAGCAAAACAGGTGGTATGAAAGATCTTAGTACGCCTAAGAAGGTCCTCTGGTATCTGATCATCAACTATTTCAATATCGGCTGAACGAAAAGGGATAAAATCTGGAGTGCTTGTAGTTCTAGAAACAAAAATTACCGACGTGGGCTTGTCTATAGACCTCATATTGTCAGTTTTCACACCAACTTCATTAAGTCTGCTATAAATGTACTTGGCAAAGCCATCGTGCCCAGTGGTAGCAACTAGCGAAGGACTCATTCCTAGTCTTGCCAAGTTCATTGCGACATTCGTCGGAGAACCTCCTAGGAAACGGTGATAATCCTTAGTCTCATCAATAGTAGATTCTAGTTGGTGACCAATAAAATCAATCACAACTTCACCTACGCACAGTACATCAACATCCTTCAACAAAGTTTGAAATTTTAGTCAATTTAAGCCAAAGTTGGCCTGAAATATATAATTCTAATAAAAAATATTGGATGTTATAGAAATGTAATAGTTACGAATGAGGAATCGAACATCATTTATTTTAGTAGTGATCAGGGCAATATCTTGCTTGCGATTAGACTTCTAGTCCTTTCAGTATGGCAGATCATAATTTGACCCTTCTTTTTACCATATCACTTTTGATAGCAAGTTCAATAATTTTGATAACCTGCATGGCTTCTGCCCCGCTAACAGGCATACGACCGCCATCTCTGATCCCGTCATGTAAGACATCAAAGAAGGTCATGTAGCAACCTCTTTCTGAGGGAAGTTTTTCCACAGTATCATCAAGGTATAAGCTACCATGGGTTGCACTTGGCTCTAGCCCAAAATCCGTATCGACTGGACTGACTCCGGCAATTAGATCAACCTCTTGTGGATCAGCACGCTCCTTGATGAAGCTTCCCAGATGCCCATGAAGGATATAAGCAGCTTGAGGCTTCTTGACAAAGTAGCTCGACTTCAATATCACTCGAAATGAATTGTAGTATAACTTAATGTCAAAGTAGTCAACTACCTTTGAATCAGATCGTAAAATATCCAAGTCAGCATAAATTTCTAGCGGCATTCCAAACAGTACAAGTGCCTGGTCTATTAGGTGGGAACCCAAATCGTACAAACTTCCTACGGCCTCGGTAGGCACTTCCTTATGTGACTTGTAACTCAAGTTGGGATGAAAGCGATCAAAGTGAAGCTCCATCTCTACCAATCGACCAAGCACATTTCTAGCAAGCACTTTCTGCACTGTTAGGAAATCAGAATCATATCTACGGTTATGAAAAACAGAAAGACTGACCTTTCTTTCTTCGGCTAATGCAATCAAATCTTGGGCTTGTTTGGCACTAGCAGTAAATGGCTTTTCGATCAAGACATTCTTCTCCGCAAGAAGAACCTTTCGAGCATATTCGTAATGTGTAACGCTGGGAGTATTAACTATGACTAATTCCACTTGATCATCTTCAAGCACTTCCTCTAATGTATCATAGGATATGATGTCGGGATAACTTTGGCGCGCAATCTTCTTACTTCTTTCCCATACTCCAACCAAGCAGAACAGTGGACTTGCATGAATAAAAGGAGCGTGAAAGACCTTGCCGCTCATACCAAAGCAACAAATTGCAGTCTG
>CAZMYK010000744.1:0-2496 GCA_964570435.1 uncultured Saprospiraceae bacterium
CACTTATCAAATTGTTCTGAAACTAACGTAAAATCTTGTAAATGGTTCTTAATCTATTGATGTCGAGGTAACTATATCTCTTTAGAGACCTATTGAAAAACCCCTCTTAGAGTTTAAACTTTTACTGCAAAAGATCGGGTCTTCTTTCTCTTGTTCTTTCTATGGCTTTATTTTCCCTCCATTTATCTATGAGGGCGTCATTACCGGACAGGAGAATTTTAGGAACTTTCCAGCCTTTATAGTCAGCAGGTCGAGTATAAACAGGGGGAGCTAAAATATCATCTTGAAAAGAGTCAAACAAGGCAGAAGTTTCGTCGTTGAGGACTCCAGGAAGCAATCGTCCTATGGAATCTACAACTACGGCTGCAGCAAGTTCACCTCCAGACAAGACATATGACCCAATGGATATTTCTTTAGTTACAATGTGTTCTCTTAGACGCTCATCAATACCCTTATAGTGACCACAAATTAGGATTAGATGTTTCTTAGTCGATAGGTGATTGGCAATCTTCTGATCATAAACTTCCCCATCGGGAGTCAAGTAGATAATTTCATCAGCAAGACTAGATTCTTGAATTTTATCAATACAATTTAAGATTGGCTCTATACACATTACCATCCCTGCTCCTCCGCCATATTGGTAGTCGTCAATCTTTTGATGCTTACCAATTCCAAATTGCCTCAGGTCGTGAGTATGTACTGCAAGTAAAGATCTTTCGGCGGCTCTTTTCATAATAGAATGCTGAAAAGGGCTATCTAGAAGTTCAGGAACCGCCGAAATAATATCAATTCGCATGAGCTAGCTTACTTCTCAACTGCTAAAAGCTCAACCTCGAAAATCAAAGCAGCGAAGGGAGGAATCTGAGCACCTGCCCCTCTTTCTCCATAAGCTAGATTATACGGAATGAAAATTTTCCACTTATCCCCTTCTTTCATTAACTGCAGGGCCTCTGTCCACCCACTAATAACTCCATTCACTGGAAAAGAGATGGGCTCTCCTCGATCCACCGAAGAATCGAAAACTGTTCCGTCTACAAGACTTCCGTGGTAATGCACCTTAACCTTGTCAGTTGGCCCAGGAGTCGCACCTGCTCCAGTCTTCATTACTTCATATTGAAGTCCTGAAACCGTTGTCGTGACTCCATCCCTTGCCCCATTTTCAGCTAAGAACTTCTCCCCAGTGCTTCTTGCTGCCGTGGACTTCTCCGCAGCCTTTTCTTGAGCGTACTTGTTAACCAAGGCCTGAGCTTCGTTGTTAGGCACCTTCAACTCGTTACCATTCATAACATCATTGATTGCATCTGCCATAGAGGCTGCATCTATCTTATCGAAACCTTGTTGTTTAAGGTTATTTCCCATTAAAATTCCAATACTGTAACTTAATGAATCCATTTTATTCATTGTGGTTTGTGCCCCTAATGTGAGGCTATTTAGAAAAAGGATAGCCATAGCTATCGAAACATTTTTTAACATTATAGTGATTTTAATTCTGCATAATTTTTAAAGTAGGCTGGAATAGTGTGGATTCCCTTATAAAAATTGTGAATTCCGTAATGTTCATTAGGTGAGTGAATATCATCAGAATCCAAACCAAATCCCATAAGGACTGACTTGACTTGCAAAACCTCTTCAAATAAGGCAACGATTGGTATACTTCCACCTCCCCGCACAGGAATTGGATCAACTCCATAAGCTGTTTTCATTGCCTTATGAGCAGCTAGGTACTCCGGTGTATCAATTGGTGTTACTAGAGGATGCCCTCCATGATGAGGACGAACTTCAACCTTAACGCTTTTTGGTGCGATCTTCAAAAAGTGCTTTGTAAATAGTTCAGTGATTTCATCCGGGTCCTGGTTGGGAACAAGTCGCATACTGATCTTGGCGAATGCTTTCGATGGCAAAACCGTCTTAGCACCTTCACCAATGTATCCACCCCAAATACCATTCACATCAAGAGTTGGTCTAGTACTAGTCCGCTCGATGGTTGTATAACCGGTTTCTCCCTTCACATCTCGAACATCAAGGCCCTTCTTGTACTCATCAAGGTCAAAGGGTGCCGAATTAACAGCCTTTCTTTCGGACTTATCTAGTTCAACAACTTTGTCATAGAATCCATCCACAGTGATTCGACTGTCTTCATCTTGGAGGCTAGCAATCATATCACACAAGACATTCACAGGGTTTGCTACTCCACCGCCATAGACTCCAGAATGAAGATCCTTATTGGGCCCAGTAACCTCTACCTCTACGTAACTTAAGCCCCTAAGTCCAGTAGTAATTGATGGAGTATCGTTTGCCAATACTGAGGTATCGGAAATTAATATTACATCACATGCCAGCATGTCCTTCCGCTCTCTACAAAACTTCTCTAAGTTATCAGAGCCTACTTCCTCTTCACCCTCAATCATAAACTTGATATTACAAGGAAGATCATTATTAACATTCATAGCCTCAAAGGCCTTCACATGCATGAAAACCTGCCCCTTGTCATCAGCT
>CAZMYK010000745.1:0-2488 GCA_964570435.1 uncultured Saprospiraceae bacterium
TGGATTCCAAGGAATTGGATTTCTCAAATACTGAGATAGCATTTGCAAGCAAGTCTAATCGAGCTTTGCGCCGAATGAAGTGGTTGTTCAACCTCATGGGGAAGCCTTTTTTGGTCAATTTGACTTCTAAGTTGGGACTATTTGCAGTAAAATTCCACCTGCCTTTTGCCAAGACGGCTGTGAAGAATACGATCTACAAGCAATTCTGTGGCGGTGAAACCCTCTTGGATTCTCAATCAAATATCGATACGCTTTATGCCTCAAATATATTAACCATCCTTGACTACGGTGTTGAGGGCAAGAGTGGTGAGGAAGCACTTGATCTGGTGACGGATGAATTTGTTAAAGGCGTAGAATTTGCTGCTTCTAACGAAAGTGTTCCCGTAGCTGTGGTGAAACTAACCGGAATTGGTGAAAATGAGGTGATCATTAAGAAGCAAATTGGTACTGAATTTACTAGTGCTGAGCAGCATAAGTATGACCAGCTTTGTAAAAGGTTGGATCGAATCTGCGGCAAGGCACATAAACTTGGAGTAGGTGTATTTATTGATGCCGAAGAATCATGGATGCAAGAAACGATCGATGACTTGGCAGATGAAATGATGGCTAAGTACAACAAGGAAAGGGTTGTGGTGTATAACACCTTCCAATTGTACAGGCATGATAAATTGGCTTTTCTCAAAGCCTCGTATGAAAAGGCACGAAAGGGGGGATATATGTTGGGTGCTAAACTCGTTAGAGGAGCCTACATGGACAAAGAGCGCGAGCGTGCTAAGCAACTAGGCTATGAATCCCCAATCCAGCCTGACAAAGAGGCTACTGACCGAGACTATAACCTCGCCTTGCAATTTTGTTTGGATAACTTTGAAACAATATCTTCATGTGCTGCCACGCACAATGCAGAATCCTGCTTCATTCAAGCTCAACACATCGAAGAAAAGAAGATGCCAAACAACCATCCGCATTTGAATTTTTGCCAACTTCTGGGTATGAGTGACAACATCACTTATAATCTAGCGGCTTCAGGCTATAATGCATCTAAGTACTTTGTATATGGGAAGGTCGCTGACGTTTTACCTTATCTTGTGCGCAGGGCAGAAGAAAATACATCTGTGACTGGAGATATAGGCCGGGAACTTTCTTTCATCGAAAAAGAAGTCAAAAGAAGAGGATTAGGCTAGACGCTGATCTTTTCATACTCTCCAATACTTAATAGCACAAGAGTACAAGCGTCCTCACAATAAATGTCTTGGCTTCTTGCTAACTTAGTCAATTCGGGATTTTCGGCCCCGGGGTTGAAAATAATTCTTTCTGGTTTGAGCCCAAGTAGGTAGTCGTAGAACTCAACTTGTCTTCCAGCGTTGACGTACATTGATATCGTATGGACTTTCTCAATCTCTGGCTGCCCAGTAAGAACTTCGACACCATCTATTTCACCCTTCCGTAGACCCAGCGGCACGACCTCGTAGTTATTTAGTCGCAATATCTTCACTGCCCGATGTGAATACCTGTAGGGTTTCAAGGACGCACCGAAGACCATCGTTTTGAATTCTTGATTCATGATTGCAAAACAAGAAAATGATTCTTACAGTTCACTGGGTCGTGTGAATTTCTGAAGTGAGATGGCGATATTCTATGTAAATATTGCTTTTGGGAGGGGCAAAGCCTAGGATTCGTAGAATGTGCGAAAGAGAACTGTAGTGGATCATTTGTCAGACAATTTGACTAGGAAATTTAAATAGATCAACTAGATAATTGATAGTTAGTAGGTAACAAATAAAAATAATTTTTAATATATTAGGAATTATAAATAAATTTGCGGCACCTGAATACTTGTTTCGAAATTACGTTCGTTAAGTGTGGGTGTTAAATATTTACTAGCTAAACAAAAATACAGATGTTCAATAAGATGTTTTTCCTTTTCCAAGATGCGGTCGATGGCGAGCCAGAAGTGGAGTACGAAAGATTTTACGACCTTGTTCTTCAAGGAGGACCACTGGGGGTTGCTATTGTAGTAATCTTACTATTTCTTTCTATTGTGGGTCTTTACATCTTTGTTGAAAGATGGTTTACAATCAAGCGAGCTGGGAGAACAGATGAAAATTTCATTAATAATATTAGGGCTGCAGTAGCAGCTGGAAATATAGAAGGCGCTAAGTCACTTTGTGCCACCGCAGACACGCCAGTAGCTAGAATGGTCGAGAAGGGATTAGTGAGGATAGGAAAACCTTTGAATGATATAGATGCTGCGATCGAGAACGTAGGTAACCTTGAAATTTTTAAGCTTGAAAAGAACTTGTCTACTCTTGCAAGTATTGCTGGAGCAGCACCGATGATTGGTTTTTTTGGTACAGTTACAGGAATGATCATGGCATTTCGCGAAATGGCCACTCAGCAGAATGTAACGCCAGATGTTCTGGCTGGAGGTATCTATCAAGCTTTAATCACAACGGCATGCGGTTTATTTATAGGAATCCTAGCGTTTGTG
>CAZMYK010000746.1:0-2480 GCA_964570435.1 uncultured Saprospiraceae bacterium
TAAGGAGATAGGAGACTATCCGCTGTATGCCAATCTAGGAGTCGCTCAGCTAGAGGAATTGTTTGATGCACGAGAAAGTGCTCTGGTAACCGAACTCTTAAAACGTACCGAAACCGACGGACTCATCATTCACGTAAATCCACTGCAAGAGTGGCTGCAGCCAGAAGGAGATGTATTCAAAAAATCACCCTTAACTTCAATTGTACCGCTATTCTGGATATCTCCACCGACGCTATTCGTGATCGCTCCTTCCACAACCAACCTCGCACCGCTTTCAACGACGATTGTTGCTCCATTATTAGTCAACTGAGCTGACGCCAAGAACGGCAGTAAGCCAAGCAGACTCAAAAATTTGTATTTGTTTTTCATAATCTAATTTAGATAAATGAGTAATTGTTTCAAATATAATAATATTAAGACCTAAAGTCTAGTGAAATGAGTAATTGGTCGCTACCAATTATTATTTGACAATTATAAAGTGGTAATCAAGTGTCAAATAAAATGGTAGCCCATCCTCTGGATTGATATTTTTTAATTCCATCGCGATTTCAATCGTCTCCTCCTCATCCTTCGTAGAAGAATCAAAAATCACATCAAAGGTCATTTCTTCTCCCGGTTTTAGGACTTTTCCCTCAGGATAATCTACCTCTGTGCAAGCACAGTAATCAAGGTAGGAAATTTCAATGTCTTCTGTACCCGTATTCACCAATGTATAATCAAATGTCTCTTTGGCGCCTTTGGTTACCTCCCCTAGGTCAACAAATTCTTTGTCAAACTCAAAGTGCACTCCCTGCTTGCTTGCAGAACCTTCTGAATCATATGCCTTCTGACCCCAAACGGCAGCAGATAGACTGATAAAAATTACTATAAACCCTAGCTTCATAAGACTTTTACATTAAAATGGACAATTGAACTGCAACTTAGCACCTATCTGCAATGCTCGCAAATTAGTCTGCGACTTTACATATATGTTAACAAACAATAAGTACTTCCTCTATTTCATTTTCTGAATTTTGACATAGTATTACGAAATATCTATATCTTACAGCCAAATTTCTACGAACAAGACGATGAAAATTTGCCTGTCCCTAACTTTGACCCTTTTTTTATTTACAATTTGTCTTTGCCACGCACAAAATGTGGAAGTTGTAGTCCTTGGGATTGCCCAAGATGCGGGTTACCCTCAAGCTAATTGTCAGAAAGAGCACTGCCCTAGGACCATGGTCTCCAGTCTTGGGATTGTTGATTTAGAAACGAATGACTACTACATGATAGATTGTACACCTGATTTTAAAGATCAATTGCAGGTGATGTCCAACTATTCCATACAAAGAGGTACGCTTCCAAAAGGTATTTTTCTCACGCAAGCTCAAATCGGTAATTACTTGGGTCTTGTTTACCTAGGAAAAGAAGCAATAGACGCTGCTCAAGTTACTGTGCACGCCATGACACGCATGGCTTCTTTCATCGAAAGTAATGCCCCTTGGGAAGACTTGGTGCACAGTAAAAACATCGACTTAAAGCCACTGAGTTCTAAAAGTGAAGTAAAACTGTCTTCTAACCTATCTGTTACTCCGATCCTCGTTCCACAGACCGATAAATATTCTGAAACAGTTGGTTATATCATTAAAGCTTCACGAGAATCGTTGCTTTATATTCCAGCGATCGATAAGTGGACTAAATGGGAAGAAGATATCGCAGATTTAATCAAGACGGTGGATCATGCTTTCTTAGATGGGACTTACTATGCCAATGGAGAGATGAAGGACAAAGACATGTCTGAAATTCCACATCCCTTTGTACAAGAAAGTCTCAGCAAGTTTCAAGATCTTTCAGCCTTGGAAAGATCTAAGATTCACTTCATCCATATGAATCATTCGAATCCTCTGCTAGATAGAAAGTCCTTAGCCTACAAAGCCATCTATCTTAATGGATATAATGTTGCAAGCCAAGGACTTTCGATTTATCTCGAATAATTGGATTATCCTTCTGGATATCCAGCGTCGACCCAAGCTTTGACTTGATCAATCTTACATTGGTCCAGCTTAGCACCGCCCTTAGGCATTGGTGAGAAACCAGCATCATGATTAAGTGCACCTAGTAATCTACCTAGTTCAGCATATGCCTTAGCATCTTCAAAGTTGGCCATGCTTCTACTGGTATTGCCTCCATGGCAACTGGATCCAGTGCATCCACTAATGATACCCTGAATTTCTCCGTTGTAGGTGATACCCTCAGTATTGCACTCCTCTTCCATCATTTCTTCCTCCTTCTTTTGTTCTTCCACAGGCTCTTTTTCACATGCTACAATACCGACCAACATGGTAGCACAAAGAATGAACAATAATTTCTTCATTTACTTTTAATTTAGTTTGAAGTTAAAAATAGCTTGAATAGCAGGATAGAAACGGTTAGCAATCCTATAACGTTTCTAGCTCTTCAAGATATTTTGTCGCCTGGAGCAATAGTTCTTCTTTTTT
>CAZMYK010000747.1:0-2480 GCA_964570435.1 uncultured Saprospiraceae bacterium
ATTGCCCATCCACTCACCTTCTGATCCCCAATAAACATCTTCTTCAGATTCCCAAACATCTTCTCGTCCTCCTGCAAAGCCAAACATCTCCAGTCCCATGGATTCGTGAGCGACATTACCAGCTAGGCTCATAAGGTCCGCCCATGATATTTTTCTTCCGTACTTCTGCTTAATGGGCCATAGAAGCAACCTAGCTTTATCTAGGTTGGCGTTGTCTGGCCAACTATTTAGAGGTTCGAAGCGCTGTTGTCCAGCTCCTGCACCGCCTCTTCCATCGCCAATCCTGTAAGTCCCAGCACTATGCCACGCCATCCTGATGAAGAATGGACCATAGTGTCCGTAATCTGCCGGCCACCAATCCTGAGAATCGGTCATCAAGTCCGTCAAGTCCTTCTTAATTGCAGCAAGATCCAAGCTCTTAAATTCTTCAGCATAGTCAAAATCTTCGCCCATGGGATCAGAAAGAGAAGAATGCTGTCTAAGAATATTTAGGTTCAATTGATTTGGCCACCAATCCTTGTTTCGAGTTCCAGAACCCGCACTTTTTTTCAGTTGTCCTCCAAGAAAAGGACACTTACTTGCATCATTTGAGTCCCACGCATCACCGTGGCCATTGCTATTATCCATCTTTAGAAAATTTAAAAAATTAGTAATAAATACTGCTTGATAAAGCTGGCGCAAAAATAAATATAAAAATCTACTTATTAGTCATATTCGAATATGTAATTCAAGTCATTTTGCCTTTTGATCGTCCATCGTTCAATAATGCAGTATTTAAGAGCTGTAGCGTGAAGTTTACGTTGAGACCTAATAGGAACTTATTCAAATTTTTTTGATCAATAGAGGTAACATTTCATGACCGCTTATCCTCCTATATCTAATAAGATCACGCACCAAAAAAGCAAGTATGAGCCAAGAAATCAAAATTTCATTCCAAGGAAAGAAAATCGAAGGCAGTCAACTACACAATGAGGGAGAAAGTTTTGAACTCAAAGAGGCCTATGAATTAGTGACCCATGCACGTGGAGATTCTGCTGACAAGCAGCTAGAAATTTCGGAGTCGGACATTTTACAAGTCACCATGGCGGACAACCTGAAGTGGATTGGTACCTGGGAAGATATAGCTGAAATGCAGAAGATCCAAGCAAGCAGTGATAGGGGAGGAGAGCCTGCCTTGAGCCTGCCATCTTCTTTTAAGACCGAGGGAAACACGCGGTCCTTTGCCGAAAGAGTAGAAAACAAGGGAATAGATGTGATCGTCAAGAAGGGTGCACTCATGAGCTCGAAGGTTTTAGGAGTCTGGATTGATCAAAAGCTGATGACAAATCCTGGCTTGTTTAGGATCAATAAAGACCTCGACCTCGCGCCTGTTTCCAATATTAAGTCTGGGGTGAAGTACCTGCTCATGTTACATGGGACATTTAGTAGTACGAAGGGTGCATTTGCGGGTTTAAAGGGACCTGCTTGGACAGATATATTCCAAAAGTATGACGGAAAGGTTCTTGGTTTTGATCACTATACCGTGAGCAAGTCTCCATATCAGAATGCCATAGACCTACTGAATAAGCTTCCTAAAAATGTTGAACTTGATATCATATCTCATTCTCGTGGAGGCTTGCTAGCTGATATCCTAGCAAGGTGCGATAACAGGATTGCAGAAGGCGCCTTCGGCACCACTGAGCAGAGCATGCTCAAAAAGGATAAGCGCAGTGGGGATTCCGCGGATGAGGTGGAAGAACTTTGCAGGTTAGCCAAACACAAAAATCTAAGGGTCAACAAGGTTGTCCGAGTCGCCTGCCCAGCCTCGGGTACAATTCTGCTTGACAAAAGGCTTGATCACTATCTTAATTTTGCGATCCATGCCATTCAGCAAGCGATGGGAGGACCAGCCAATTTTATATACCGGGTGGTGAAGACATTTCTTTTGGAAATTGTTGCAAGTCGTTATGATGCTGCCGCATTTCCTGGTCTTTGGGCAATGGTGCCCAACTCTTCCTATCAAAGAATTAACAATAGCAACTTCGCCCTTCCAAGCGAGGTGATTTGCATTTCGGGCGATAGTGAAATAGGGGGAGGTCTTTGGAATTCGATTAAGGTAATAATGACCAACTTGTACTATCGGGAGGCCAATGATTTTGTAGTGAACACAAAGTCTATGAGCCGTGGCTTAAGTAATAGGTCCAGCTTCCTGAATGCTACATTTCAGAGTAAGGACGTTAACCATTTTAGGTATTTTGATATGCCGGAGTCAGTTGCCCTTCTACGAAAGATAATCAAACATGATTCAGCTTTGATCAGTGAATTGAGACCCATATCGGTGGAAGGAACGAGAGGACCTCTTAAGGACTTGATCAAGTTAGCAGAGGTCACAGGGGTGAAAAGGGTCAATAAGAATAAGCCTGTGGTTGTTCTTCTTCCTGGAATTATGGGCTCTTGCTTGCATCACAAGAATAAACTATTGTGGATCAATGGAAAAGAAA
>CAZMYK010000748.1:0-2479 GCA_964570435.1 uncultured Saprospiraceae bacterium
TTTCTGCATATGCTGCTGCAAAAGGTGGACTAAAGATGCTGACTCGCAACCTTGCTACCGAGTGGGCAAAGTATAATATTCAAGTTAATGGCATAGGACCGGGATATTTTGCCACTACACAGACAGCTCCAATAAGAGTTGATGGGCACCCATTTAATGAATTTATAATTAATAGGACTCCTGCAGGCAGGTGGGGAAATCCAGAAGACCTTAAGGGGACTGGAGTCTTCCTTGCCTCAGCTGCAAGTGACTTTGTTAATGGCCAAATCATCTATGTAGATGGCGGTATACTAGCGACAATTGGCAAGCCAAGCAATGAAGATTAAGTACCATGAGCAAGAATTTTATACATGATAACTTCTTACTCGAGAACTCATTTTCGGAAGACCTCTACCACACTTACGCGAAGGACCAGCCAATTATAGACTATCACAATCACTTGCCCCCGCATGAAATTGCAGACAACGTCCAGTACGAGAGCATTACCAAGGTTTGGATTAATGGTGATCACTACAAATGGAGGGCCATGCGGACTCTCGGGATCAAAGAAGAATTCATTACTGGAGGGGCATCAGATCGCGATAAGTTCCGAAGTTGGGCCAAGACGGTCCCATACACAATGCGGAATCCATTGTACCATTGGACACACTTAGAACTCACTAGATACTTTGGTATAAGTGACTTGCTTAGTGAATCGAATGCAGATCACATCTTCGAAGAAACAAGTGAGAAATTGAAGATGACTGAATATAGTTGTCAAGGTTTATTAGCTAAGTCTAATGTGGAGGTAGTGTGCACTACTGAAGACCCAATAGACAATCTTGAATATCATAAGGTACTTTCTGAAAGTGATTTTGGTATTCAAGTAAGCACGGCATTTCGTCCAGACAAGGCGATTCTAATTGATGCGCAAAATTACAATTCATATCTTGACTCACTCGCAACAGCAGCAGATCAGGCAATTAATAGCTATGACGATTTGAAGACTGCGCTTAGCAAGAGGATTGCATACTTTCATGAGCGGGGTTGCCGGCTTTGTGATCATGGCCTTAACTACATCAGTTTTGAAGATTGGACTGATAGCGAAATTGAAGTCATTTTTGCAAAGCGCAGAAAGGGTAGCAAAATCACCTCCAAAGAAGCGGAAAAATTTAAGACAGGTCTCTTGGTTTTCCTATGTGAGACCTACCATGAATTCGCCTGGGTACAGCAATTCCACATTGGTGCCCTTCGAAACAACAACGCACGAATGACTAAACTCTTAGGACCAGATACAGGATGGGATTCCATCGGGGATTATCCGCAAGCAGCCAATCTCTCTAAGTTTTTAAATCGTCTTGACGGAAGTAATAAGTTGACTAAAACGATTATATATAATCTAAATCCAGCAGACAACGAGGTGATAGCCACTATGATTGGTAATTACAATGACGGCAGTGTGAAAGGCAAGGTGCAATTTGGATCTGGCTGGTGGTTTCTAGACCAGAAGGATGGTATGACTAAGCAATTGAATGCGCTTTCAAACATGGGCCTTTTAAGTTGCTTTATTGGAATGCTTACTGACTCACGAAGCTTCCTTTCCTTTCCAAGGCATGAATATTTTAGAAGGATCTTGTGTAATCTATTTGGTGAAGAAATCAGAAAAGGAGAATTACCCAACGATATTAATTGGATAGGCAAATTGATATCAGATATTTGTTATTTTAACGCCAAAGAATATTTCGAATTTTGAAACAAATAAAAGATCAATTTAAAAATGAGTAGGGTAGTTACATTTGGTGAGATTATGCTAAGGCTTGCGCCAAAAGGCTTTCTGAGGTTTTCTCAGGCTAATAATTTCGAAGCTATTTATGGAGGAGGTGAGTCTAACGTGGCAGTGTCACTTGCCAATTACGGAGTTTCAGTTGACTTTGTGACCAGACTTCCACAGAATGACATCGGCGAATGTGCCATGATGGAAATGAGGAAGAGGGGAGTGGGAGTAGATAAAATAGCCTGGGGGGGCGACCGCCTCGGTATTTACTTTCTAGAGACTGGGGCAGTAAGTAGGGGAAGTAAGGTAGTATATGACAGGGCACATTCTGCTATGGCAGAAATTGAACCTGGAATGATCGATTGGAAGGAAGTCTTTCAAGGAGTCGAGTGGTTTCATTGGACAGGAATTACGCCAGCGATCTCTCAAGGTGCTGCCGATGCTTGTTTGGAGGCGGTCAAGGCAGCAAGTGATATGGGAGTTACGATTTCTACTGACTTGAATTATAGGGCAAAGCTTTGGAAGTATGGTGGTGATCGAGAGAAAATTATGACAGAGATTACAGCCTATTGCGACATCATTCTAGGGAATGAAGAAGATGCTGAAAAACATTTTGACATCAAACCAGAAGGCCTGGATATTACCACGCAAGGACATGATGTGAAAGCAGAGGCTTTCCTATCTGTATGTAAGCAAATGATGGAGAAGTTTCCTAAGGCAAAGAAG
>CAZMYK010000749.1:0-2477 GCA_964570435.1 uncultured Saprospiraceae bacterium
TCCAATGGAAGCTTCGCTTGGTAAGAATGTTAGCGTTGCCTATTATTCAGACTTTTACCATCCTTCCCAAGAAATTGAGAGGCGTCTTAAAAACTACAAGACACCACAGACAGATGTGATTAACTTTCACCTCTTAGGAGGGGCTGAAAAAACACTAAATTTTACACGGAATTCAACCTTTGTCGATCTTGAATCTTCTGAAAAGATCGACGTTGATGCACCGGCAACAAGACAAGAGTACGAACGGAAACTTTCAGCCCATATCAACACTGTAAGGCGACTAAGCTACAGACTTGGCGCTGACTACTACGAAGTAAATATGAACGGTAAACTCTCAGAGGTACTTAGACATTTTTTTCATCGGATGCAATTTAGTCCAACTTGATGGCAGTGGGAAATCCAGCAGCTTTTTGGGGTTTAATGACTTTGTTGATTCCCTTGCTAGTTCTCTTTCTAAGTAGGAAGAAGCAGAAAGTGGTAGAATTTGGTTCAATTTCTTTTTTAATTGAAAGTACATCCAAATCACTTAGAAAGCTCTTCCCGACGCAATGGATCTTGTTTCTGTTACGAATATTGATCCTAGGCCTCTTAGTAGCCCTACTTCTCCAGCCACAATTTGATGACACTAGCAATGGTCAACGAGTACTTATAGAACAAGAGATATATGAGGATGAAGATTTTGCGTCACTACTTACTGGTCTTGAGACTGTGCCAGAGACCTTTGAAGCCAATTCTCACTGGCTCCTTATTGATGAACTGAATAAACTAGGAGATTCTGTCACGGTCTATACAAGAAGTTATGAGAAGCACTTCAAGGGAAGAGAGCTTGCTCTTGGGGGTAACATAGAATGGAAGGTCGTCCCTAATGCTAAAACGATGGTCCTCAGCGATACCAGCTTGATCGATGGGACGACTAAGATTGGAGAATTTCAGAGTGACGAAGAAGGGCTTAGGTGGCTTGAAAGGGATAGTGATTTGGCCTTTCAGGCTGATAGTATTTCGATACAAGTTATTTCCTCAAAGGAGAGAAAGAAGGAAGCCGGACGCCTGCTAGCTGTGATAAGGTCTTTTGCTAGCAACCTACCTATTCATGTACTTGAAACAGAATCTGCACAGTGGACCTTCCTGGTCGATACTACAAGTCTTGCAGGTTTGGGAGCTCAAGTAGCATGGAATGATTTTGATGGAGGTCTAGAACTCATTCGTGAAAATGGACGAAGGTTTGTGATGAAAGGAGACTTAAAGAAGGAAGAACTAGTAAGCACTGATTTTTCTATTGACCTTGCTTATCTGCTTCTTTCCGCAAGATTCGGGATCGAAGATTTGGACCGAAGAGTTAAAAGGGACCTCCCCAAAAAGGCTAGTGTGTCTAGCGGCAGTGATCTTGCTAGAAAGAAAGAAGTAAGATGGTATTTCTACGTTCCTATGCTGATTTTATTGAGCATCGAACGCATCTTGTCACGAAACTCCATGAACCTATGAAGCCACTAACGACAGACCTTTTTCTGAAGAATTGGCGTGCTAGATACATGCTTTTCAGTACGATTTTTGCCTTACTTTTGCTCCTTGCATCTGTTGCGCTGATAAGCTACCTAGACCTACCTTTGCCAACTTATGTCATACCCTGCCTTGGACTTGCAGTCTTGGGTTTCACTTGCTATAAGTTGCGGCCCACTAAGCCTGATGCCATTAGATTCTTACATGAGAGTCATGCAGACCTCGAGTATAGTCTGCAAGTCTTTGAAAAAGAAGAAGACGAGCTTAACGCACTACAATTGCTACAAAAAAAGAGGATCGCAAGTAAGTTGGCAAACAGGAGGGTCAGACTTCCCTCACTAGGAAAAGTGGTGAAGTGGTCTTCCATCATTTCCCTTATAAGCCTTGCATTGCTATTCATTGGACTTGTCGACACTGCTCCGACTTCCGAAGATTCGATTTCGCAGGATGGGAACTCGGTAGTAGACGAGCATAAGACCTACACCCCGGACTCGGCCTACATCGATCGTCTTCGCCTAGGAGTAAGGCCACCCACTTACACTGGGATGGGACAATTCTCTACTAAGTCACTGGGTGGGACCTTTCCAGAGGGCTCGATGTTAACTTGGAATTATAGGACCAATGGACCTCTTAGTCATGTTAATTTCTACTTTAATGATGCTCCTCCAACTGTGTCGAAGAAAAAGAAATTGGAGCAATCGAGCATTTACTACTATGCGGTGGTTGACTCCTCAGGGAGTGAATGGAACTCTCCTTACTTTTCGCTGGGCAGCCAAGAAGATAAGAAACCAGAAGTAGAAATTTCGGGCATAGAAGAGTACCAAAAGCTCAAGTGGAAGAAGAACCACGATATCGATTTTAGTATTAATATTTCTGACGACTACGGGATTGAGGATGCCTTTATATCTGCAACGGTAGCTGACGGTGCTGGAGAATCGGTCAAGTTTAGGGAGAAAACCTTTCCATTGAAGAATCATGGC
>CAZMYK010000750.1:0-2476 GCA_964570435.1 uncultured Saprospiraceae bacterium
CTTACTCGCGGCATAGCCTGAAGTTCCACCTTGGCCGGTCATTCCCACCTTAGATCCGATATTAAGAATGCTACCCTTAGATTTCTTAAGCTCCGGCAAGGCATACTTCACAGTCAGCCAATAGCTTACCATGTTAAGTTTTAAGGAGCGCATAAAATCATCATAAGTTCCGTCGATACCTACACCGTCATTAACACCAACATTGTTAATTACTACATCGATTCGGCCGTATTTTGCAATAACTGCATTGATGGCCAATTCGATCTGACTTGGCTCTGTCACATCTGTTTTCACAAAGAAGGCATCCCCCCCATTACTTGTTATTTCTTCTACATATCCTATACCCCTGTCATTCCTATCGATAACAGCTGCAATGGCACTTTCTTCGGCTAGGTGTCTCAACATTGTTTCACCTATGCTCCCCTTCATTCCAGCTGCACCTGTGATCACGACTACTTTACCACTGAGTTTAAGATCCATATATTGTATTTTCAATTTTGCCCAAAATGATCCTTTTCAGGCCTTTTTTATAGCACAAATGTATTTATGCCCTAAACAAATGATCATGCTTTCAGAATTCAAATAAGAATAAGCGATCATTGCAGCACTAATATAGATTAATATGAAGTACATCGTTTGTGAGACCCCAGGAAAGTTTGAAATGAAAGAGAAAGATGCGCCAGTGAGGAAGGAAGGTGAAGCCCTATTAAAGATCGACAAGGTAGGTATCTGTGGAACAGATTTACATGCTTATGCTGGAAATCAGGCCTTCTTTGACTACCCGCGAATTCTGGGGCATGAATTAGCGGCTACGATTTCACAAGTCGGACAAAACAATCGCGGATTCAAGGTGGGTGACAGGGTCATTATTATGCCCTACATCAGTTGTGGACAATGTATCGCCTGCCTAAGCGGCAAGCCGAATTGCTGTACAAATATCCGGGTACTCGGCGTTCATACCGATGGAGGAATGCAAGAATATATAACAGCTCCGCTAGATATCCTGATGCCAGCAGACGACCTTTCATCAGAGGAGATTGCAATTGTAGAGCCTTTGGCAATTGGAGCTCATGCCATAAGAAGAGCAGGGCTAGTTGAGGGCGAAACTATACTTGTAATAGGTTGCGGACCTATCGGAATTGGGGTTATGAAAATTGCCCAAATCATGGGCTGTAAGGTAATAGCAATGGACGTTAATCCAGAACGTTTGCAATATGCAAAGCATGATATTGGTGTTGACCACGTTGTCAATGTGCTGGAAAACCCTCTTTCAGATGTAGAGGCAATTACGAACAAAGATCTAGCAACTGCTGTCTTTGATGCTACTGGGAACAAAAGAGCCTTAGAGTCGGGTGTTAACTATATGGCACATGGTGGGCGTTATGTTTTAGTAGGACTTTCTAAAGGTGATTTAACCTTCAATCATCCAGCAATACACGCTAAGGAGAGCACAATCATGTGTAGCAGAAATGCCACTACAGAAGACTTCCAAAAAGTCAAGGAGATCCTGCAAACCGGAAAATTCCCAAGTGATTCATTCATTACGCACAAAGTATCGAGTAGCGAAATGATTGCCAACTTTGATTCTTGGTTAGATCCAAAGAATGGAGTAATCAAGGCAATGGTCACATTCTAAGACTAAATCCGCAAGATTGCAAAATCTGCAAGAAACCTAATATTACAGTTCTATTCCACCGTTGTTGCAGCTTGCTTGCTATTCATATATTCACTCGGTACAATTCCGTACTGCTTCTTGAAGCATTTAGAGAAATAGGACGCCGTATTGAATCCTGTCATAAACATGATTTCTTTAATGGTGTAGTCACTCTTTTCTAGGAGTTGGACAGCACGTTTCAACCTAATCGTCCTAATAAACTCGCTAGTGGACTGACCGGTTAGGGCTTTAATTTTGAGATACAACTTACTTCTCGAGATAAACATCTCTTTGACAAGGGCTTCTACATTGAACTCGGCATCTGACATATGATCCTCGATTAACCCCATAGCCCTTTTCAAGAACTCCTCATCAGCTGAAGTCACTGTTATCTCACTTGGCTCTAGAATAATTTGCTGACGGAATCTCGACTTTAGTTTCTCTCGCTGTTTATGAATATTCACTATTTGCTGACGGAGCACCTCTAATTTAAATGGCTTCTTCACATAAGAATCTGCGCCGGTTTCTAGCCCTTCTATTTCGCTCTCGATATTTGTTTTTGCAGTTAGCAAGACAATTGGAATATGGCTGGTTTCTACATCCTCTTTCAGCAAATTACAAAGTTCTATACCATCCATCTCAGGCATCATGATATCACTAATAATGATGTCAGGCTTAGAAGACTTAGCTAACTCAAGTCCTTTGACACCGTTTTCGGCATCAATAATCCTAAAATCGTCCTCAAAACCGCTACGAATGAATTTTCTAATATCCGAATTATCATCCACAAAAAGGAGCAAAGGTAGCCCCCTTTGTTCAGCT
>CAZMYK010000751.1:0-2474 GCA_964570435.1 uncultured Saprospiraceae bacterium
AGGAAAGGACTAGAAAGAATGCTTAAAATATGTTTATCAAAAACTAAATTACCCAATCCTACTACTGACTTCTTGACTGTGGACTTGCAGAGTAGCGAACAAGACCGGATTTTAATTGTTAACCAAAAAGGACAAATTCTTAGAGAGATTAAAGAACTTACAAAGTCACAAAAGATTGATGTAAGGGATTTACCTAGCGCGCTTTATCATATTTTACTTGTGGAAAAAGGGCAGGTGGTCGGATCTAGCCAATTTATAAAGTTAAACTGATGCCTTTGAGGAAAATACTCAATATTCTATTTATCCTCATTTTTAACATAGTTTACCTACATGCTCAGGTCGAATTTGCACCGCTTGGTGCAAAGTGGTGTTACCTCTATAAAACGCAAGATGGTGTAACTGAAGGAGCCTTCCTTCTTAGTAGTGAGGCTGACACAATTATTGATGCCGAGCAAGGAAAAAAGTTGCGGGGGCAAATGAAGAATTTGAACGCAGACTATTCCATAGATGCTTACAATGACAACTACTACTTATTCCAAAGAAATGATTCTGTGTTTTTTACATTTAATGGATCGAAGCTTAACTTCTTTTTGTTTGCAACTAGTAATGAAGAAGGAGACCTAATCAATTCAAGCTTATTCAATGCTGAATTCCAAGTTAACAGTGTAGATCGACTGCGGTATGAAGACCTTGGAGTAGAAATTGCAACGTGGGAACTGACTTCTAATCCTGCTATTAAGGCTTTGATTTATAGTCATATAGGTCCTGATCGGGGGTTTATCGAAATGTGGGGAAGCATTGTTCTTCCTGATCGAAAATTTGAACTTGTCGGCTATGAGGATTCCTCTCTCGGCAAGTTCTTGGTGAGTTCGCAGGCTTGCTTTGCGCTTTTTGATGACCGAGAGGAACCAGAACTACCTAAAAGTTTAGATCAAAGTACTTGTGTTTTTACTGTTATGCCGAATCCGGTCTCAGACAAACTGGAGCTAAAAGTAGAATGCAATGTTGATCTTTTTCGGGAATTCTCTTTGAGAATTTTGGATCGCTTTGGTAAGGTCTTGTACAATGAAGATATTGGTTTTTCTGAATCAACCTATTTGGACGTTTCAGACCTTGCAGATGCCATGTATTTTGGGATCTTAGAGAGAAAGGATGAGTACTATCCCTTTACATTTATAAAGATTAGAGGATGATGTGGAATAGACGAACTACTTTTCTTATTTCGGTTTTCTTGGCCACCTACCTTATCAGTTGTGGGCAGGAAGCTAGCGCTAGTAAATTTACTCCTAGAAATGCATCAGAGAAAGTGTTCTTACATACAGACAAGGAGGTTTATGCTAGGGGGGAAAAGCTTTATTTTGCTGCCTACCTTGTTGATGGGTTCAGCCATGCTCAGAATGCTAGATCGCGCTTAGTGCATGTTGAATTACAAGACACTGAGAAAAGACTTGTAAGACATTTGAATATCGAGATCAAAGATGGATTTGGGGCTGGTGATATAGTCCTGAACTCAGAGTTGGGGATTGGAACTTATACCATAGTTGCTTATACCAATCATCAACTAAATCTACCACGAAGCTACCTATTTCAAAAGACATTGCAGGTTAGGAAGGGAATTTCAGAGAAAGGCCAAGACAATGAAATGACCCAAGAAGTTTCGGAAACTTTAGCAACTTTGGAATCTCAAGATCCTAGGAATAGTGAGATTCTGTTTTTCCCGGAGGGTGGCGACTGCCTAGAAGGAGTGCCATGTAGACTAGCATTCAGAGTAGCTGATGGAAACGGTATCCCCTTACAAACAAAGGTAAGTATATATGATAGAAATGGAAGACAGCAATATGAGGTAACTACAAGTAGGCAAGGTGTTGGCTCATTTATGTTCCTTCCTGAGTCAGGTGCGGACTTCAGAGTGAAGATAGAAGGGCAGGAAATGGAAAGGAAGATGATTAAGGCCAACGAAGCAGGTACGCATCTAAGTATACTCCCATTTGCAACCTATAAGCGTCTAGTCATCAACTGTTCGAAGGGACTTTCTCTCAGTGGACATCGCATACTACTGACTAGGAGAGGTCTACCTATTTTAGAGCAAGAGGTTGAAGAAGATGTTAGGCAGTATAGTCTTGACGTTTACAAGGGCAACCTGCTTGCAGGAGTCTACATAGCCACCTTATTCGATCCGAACGATAGACCCTTGCAAGAACGACTTTTTTTTATTCCTCCAAGTGCTGATGGACATCTTGCTGGTATTGCAAGTGATACTTCTGTCTACTTTCAAAGGGATTCGGTCACTCTGAGCATAAATCTTGAAAGCAAGGCTAGTGATCTAGCGGATAGCATTCTGCACTCAGCAAGACTGAGCATAGCTGTGCTTCCTGAAGGTTCACTTAGTAAGGTAAATCCTGAGGCTATTGTCTCTTATTTGCTACTAGAAAGTGATCTCGATACTAAAATCAATCTTCCGGAATCGATTTTTT
>CAZMYK010000752.1:0-2473 GCA_964570435.1 uncultured Saprospiraceae bacterium
AAATACAAAACTTAAAATGAATTAAAAAGCTACAGATAACTTTTTTGAAACAATTTGATAAGTGTAAACATTATCAGAAGTTTACGACTTACACATGGCACCATTGCATTCTGCGAAAATATGGAGACTATTGTAAAGCATGACTTTCAGGGAAAGACATCTGCTACAATTTTCCATCAAATAGCTTAAAGCACTTGAATGGAACTACGGGTTGACATGAGTAACTTAATACTGTAACCTGTACCTCTGAATATGCCTAAGCAAAGCTCGTATTTTGGGCCTTGTTGAAGTTCTGTAGGAAGAAACTGAAGGTAGTGCCAACATCTAACTTACTGCGAACCTTTATTGATGAACCATGGAGTTCCATTATTTTTTTGGCAATAGCTAGACCCAATCCCGTACCTTTTATCTTCGAACCCTCAGCATCTTCAGTAATATATCTATCGAAAATCCGGTCCAATTTGCTTTCTTCTATTCCTTTTCCCTGGTCTGCAATGCTGAATAGCACATTTTCGCCTTCACTTTCAATATTGATGTCAATGTTACTGTCCTCCTTGCTAAACTTTACAGCATTGTCAAGCAAGTTTTGGATCACCCTTTCGACCAAGGCTATGTCGCCATATGCCAGCGTATTACCTCCCTTGCTATTGATGTTGACTTTGATATTCTTTTCATCTAGAAGAATCTGAAACCGATCTAAGGTGTCTCCCACCAACTCAGGTAGCGAAAAGGCTTCTCTTTGCAATTCGATCTGATTACCTTCCAGTTTGGAAAGTTCGAAGAGCTGATTAATCAAACCTCCCATTCGAATAGTGTTCTCATGGATATTATTCAAGTATTTAGTCTTGTCTTTATTGTTAAGATCGTCTTTTTTGATCAGTAGTGTTTCGGCGTAGCCTTGCACAACTGAAAGAGGAGTCCTCAGATCGTGTGAGACATTTGCAATCAGCTCTTTTCTGAAATTATCGACCGATTTAATCTTCTCTATAGATTCTTGAATCCTAGTGGCCATGGTATTGTAGGTCTTAGAAAGGGTGCTAAATACACCTGTTTCTTCAGTTATCCTCTTTTCGTACTTCCCTTCCTGGAAATCCTTCATAGATTCTAAAACAGGGTTGAGATTTCTGGTCACTAAGTAGATAAGAGCGAGGGCAAAAAAGATGGCACCAAGTAGGCAAATTAGAAACAAAAAGGCACCTGATTTCACAGCATAGGTGCTCCACAAAGAGCTGAAAATAGAAGCCCTTTCCTCTGAGGCAAGAATGATATAGTAGTATGCGATTGTTTCACCTTCAGCATTTAAGACTGGAGCTGCCGAGAAGATTTTGGAACCCGTGCTATTTCTAGGATCATCTCCCTTAATGCAAATTTCTCCCTTGGTTTCTATGAATTCCTTTACTGGAGCTAGGTCAACGCTTTCCCTAACAACCTCTTTGTAAGGCGCAACATGGGTAATTATCTTACCATTGTCTTTGATAAGATAAACCTCTACATCAGGGTTGATGATCATCATAGATTCCATAATGGCCGTGATCGAACTTGAGTCAAGGTCCCCATTCTCCTTGAAGGTAGTTGTGTGATCCACCGTATATTGGGCCAAGGATGAATGCAATTTCTGGTTGGCTTCGGTATAGTAGGAATCAATAGTACCAATACTGATATAACTAATTGCTATAGCTAGGATGGCAATCACTACAAGAAAGCTAAGAGCGATTCTAAGAAATAGTTTATTAAACATAGATTAGGTATTTCAAATTTTTTCACTGAACCGATATCCAAATCCCCAAGTGGTCAGAATATATTGGGGATCGGCCATGTCATTTTCGATCTTGGCGCGGAGCCTATTAATATGAGAATTCACCGTATGCTCGAAACCAGCAAAGTCATACTCCCAAACTAATTTAAGGAGTTGCTGCCTGGAGAAACTCTTTCCAGGGCTTTGGGCCAATAGGGTAAGGAGGTCGAATTCTTTGGTTGTAAGATGGAGTCTTTCTTCATTTTTCCATACAGCACGCTTGTCAACGTCCACTTTTAAGGCTCCAAAATCTAAGATTCTACTGTCTCCTACTGCACTTGCCTGGGGATCTTTTTTTGATCTTCTCATCACTGCCTTGATCCTGGCTTGCAATTCTCTGATGCTGAATGGCTTGGTGATATAGTCATCCGCTCCCGTTTCTAAACCTACTACCTTATCAATTTCTTCTGTCTTCGCAGTGAGCATGATAATGGGTACGGACTTGTTTTGAGATCTAATTTCTCTGCAGACGTCTATTCCATCCATACCAGGCAGCATAATGTCCAATAGGATGAGACTGTACTTGTTTGTCAATGCCTCTTGTAATCCAGCCTTGCCATCACCCTTAATAGTGGGTTCAAGGTTGAGGTCTTTGAGATGAATACTTAGCAGCTCGGCAATCTGCCGGTCATCCTCCACTATTAATGATCGTTCCATTGGTACTTCCATAATTTAACA
>CAZMYK010000753.1:0-2471 GCA_964570435.1 uncultured Saprospiraceae bacterium
ATGAGACAGGAGAATTCGATGAAAAAGAAATCTACCCCTACATCACCGAAGGCATCGGAGAGGATATCCTTCCAAAGAATGTTGATTTCGGGGTGATAGACTACTTCGAAAAGGTAACCGATAAGGACGCTGCTGTTTTAGCAAGAAGACTTGCAAAAGAAGAAGGTCTATTTATGGGCTACTCGGCAGGTTCAGCAATCGGTGGGGTCCTACAACTAAAGGACCAGCTAGGTCCTGACGATGTCGTGGTGATCATTCTGCACGATCATGGCAGTAGGTACGTAGGAAAGATTTACAATGATGATTGGATGCGTGATAGAGGTTTCCTTGAATCAGATGTCAAAGTATCAGACTTGATTCGAATGAAGCAAGCAGAACCATTTATTTCTGTACAGGCCTCCGATTCTGTCAGATCTGCTATGAATATCATGAAACAAAGTGACATTTCACAGATGCCTGTGATGAAGGACGATGAAATTGTTGGTTCGATTAATGAAAGCCAAGTACTTAACTTCATACTTGAAAGTCCCATGAATAATGCAGACAAGGCAGTTGAAGAAATCATGGGGCAGGCTTTTCCGATGGTTGATAGCGCACTTTCCGCAAGAGAGCTTAACAAGTATATTTCTAAAGATGTGCCGGCGGTCGTTAGTAAGTCCAATACTGGTGACTACCATATTGTGACGCAATATGACCTCATTCAGGTTTTGTAGATGGCCGATGGTTTTGTAATGTGCTTAGAGAGTCAAGCGGGAGGTAGCCTCTTAGGTCTATTTTGACTTAACGGCATTCGTAAATGTTACCTTGATTGAAAAAATTAAAATAGGAAGCCATCCAGATTTCGACGTAGTAATCAAGCAAAAGAATGTCGAAGCGCACCATGCTACAATTTTTTACGGTAAAGGAGATTACTATATCCAAGCATCTGCGAATTCTCCGATTTCCTTGAATGGAAAAATAATCACTACCTCTCATCTGTTAAAAAGCTCAGACAAATTTCAAATTGGCAACAAAACGCTATTCTGGTCTGACTATTATCAAGAAGGAGGTCAACAAATCCGACTTTCGACTATTTTCAACTATCATGGAAGGATCAATAAATCCAACTATAGAGCAGTATCACTTTTATTTATCGGAATTGCAATCTGCATTTTCTTTATGCCAGGAATAATTGTTGCTGTGATTTCTAGCCGAAGAAGATTAGTCGATTTTGATACCATCGAGGCCATCCAAAACATTTCAATTCCTGTCTTTTTCTTCGCATATGGAGGCCTCTTAGCGCAGATCATCCTTACTTCCATTAAGCGGATGCGGGATATTGGAAAAAGTAACTGGAATCTGCTGATGCCTTTGCACAATCTCAAACTGCTGTTTTTTGAGGAGTCAAAAATTTGGTAGTCAGCTGCATACAAGTATCGTCAATAAGATGCAAGAAAAAAGTGCAATCGGACTTCAATCATTAAATGAGCCACCTGGTAATTGCCTTCAAAATACAATGGTATCCAAGCTCCTTGATAGCTAAGTCATCAAACTTGATACATCTACAATTGTTCCTTCCGGTGCTTTCAATAACATTCTTCTTTGCCCATAGAAAGTATCTTTGGGGCTTTCCAATATTTCGTATTTCTCAGACTTAGCGATCATGTTCACCTTTACTACATCTTCGACTACAAAAGTTAGGTAGAAAGCACCGTGACTATCAGCAAGTTCTCTAGGTACAATATCGTGTTTGGGATCTAAAAAGGCTAGCTCTTGGCCGCTTGTGGTGCTCCTCAGGTGCAAAAACCAATCGCTATCGAAGGCGATTTCGAAATCAAAAAGCGTTGTATAAAAGCTCTTGCTTTGTGTAAAATCCGCAGACAAGATGTTGGTGAGCAAGCGATTGACCTTATTCATTTTCAAGTATTTTAGGAAATAAAAACCACTATTTGATTTACCGACATGAAATCAAATTAGTAAATTAAGGATCTTTATTTGATTTGAGCCTATCTATCGTTTAAGAAAATGAGTTAGTTCCACGAGTCATTGCATTGCTAAACGTTAACAAACATGATATCGTTAAATTTTCTATTTTTAGAGTAACATTTGCAAATAATCTAGATCTATGACTGAGCAAACAAGGAATATCACAGAGGCAGTACTTGCCCAGAAAGGCGAAGATAGGCTGATGCTACTGCGGAAGGAAAAGTCTGTCAAGTACATTGCACGAATGGAGAAGCACCTTCGACGCCTAAAGACCCTCCACCTATATGGATCAACGATCGAAGAGGTGCAGCAAAATAAGGATGACGAATACTTTGGAACCTGGTTCGAGGATATAAACAAGGGTGATGTGCAGGTTATGCACAGTATTTTGGATCACTTCGAACCTCTGGAAATCATCACCAATATGGGCCACAACTACCGATGTCGATTTTCGCCGAAGTCTGCTCTGGTCATGCTTGACTTTAGGCCTTCAGATGAGATTCCGA
>CAZMYK010000754.1:0-2469 GCA_964570435.1 uncultured Saprospiraceae bacterium
CTGGTCATTATCCAGACTACCGCCGATAAACCTTTAAAAATTTGATCTGAAACATCAAAGTATCAAATTTTTTAATAACCGTTGTCAGCAAAATGCTGAACTTCAAACGATGCGTTGTCTTTGCAGCCGCTGCCGCTTTTGCGGTTCTCTCGCTTAAAGGACTGTCGTACTTTACTTCTGCGAAGATCGCTTGTTCACTCCTGACCTATAATCTTTGTTGTTAATCAAAGCATGATAATGTGCACAATTGGCTTTTCAGATTAGCGATTCCAGCGTCGACAGGAATGAAGCTGCTTACATTCTAGGCTTTTGCGTATTTTGGATAGGACATGACTTAAAGTTGTAATGAAACGGAGGTGCAACCTCCGTATAACTGCACATGTAGGAAGGGACATTGGTTGAGGTTGCATTAATACGGAGATTCTATTAAATTGGATGGAAATATAATTGTCAAGGACTTTTGGGTAGAACAGCATTAATTAAAAGTGGATAAAGAAGTCTACAGAAACATAAGGCGAGCAGCATGGAATGGCTTCCATTGCGATGTTGGTCGTTGATGAACAATTCCTTCTACATTTTATTATTTGCCTTTTCAGACTAGGAGTAAGGTGTGAAGTTTATTTTTGTAGTAAGGTAAATTGGTGAAGGGCCTGTTTTGGCAACGTAAGACCACTACGATTTTGGATCCTAGTCCAACTCAAAAATAGTTACAAAAAGAAAACCATGAATCAACTTAGAACATATAGATGTCTTGCATTTAGCCCCTTCAATTTTATAAGAATATTAGTTTTTGGATTTTTGTCACTATTTCTTATTATTTGGATTTTTTCACAAGATGGAAGTATAGCACTCTGGTCAAGTGCGATTGTAGTGCTTATAACAGAGTTGATTTACTTAAGATCAACTTATACTGTTTTGAAGTCTAATGGTGCATTTCTAGAAATTCAAAATTCAAAAAGACATATAATATTAAGGAATCTAGATAAGTGCAAAAGCTGGTGGTCATATGACTTAGGAAGTTCAAGCCCCCAAATTGGAGACGGAGGAGGAGGAAAATCGAACCCCACAGCAAACAAAATTAATTGCTTTGTCAAATTTAGCTCAAACTCCCAAGTGGCATATATCTATGAGCAAATACATTTAGGAGAAAAGTTTCCTAACGACCTTCCCTATATAGCAAATGAACCCATAGATAAATCGAAATTAGTTAAGGTGTGGGATATTACTAAGTGCCTTAAAGAATTACAAATAATCGCTGAAAAATGAAAGCTAGTGTAGGGTGCTCAATGCTTCAAAAATTGCTTTATTTGTGTAGACCTGTCACCTATTTAGTAATTTCAATAGAGAGATCAAGATTAGATTTGAACAGATATTGATCAGAACTAATGAAGCATCAGAAAGCGAGCCACGATAACTCCTTTCGTTGTTCCTTGGAGCAGGGCATTTTGCCAACCCATATTTGGAAGGTAGAACACAAAATATTAAGTGCTAGATGAAAGTTATAGAAGAGAAATTCGAAGATTATATTCTGACTACAGATCGATCCAAAATGGATGTCCATTCGATACATGACTTCTTATCAAATGAAGCGGATTGGAGTAAAAACATACCCATCGAATTAGTCCAAAAGTCTATCAATAATTCCTTGAATTTTGGTCTATTTTGCGATGGTAGGCAAATTGGGTTTGCAAGAGTGATCTCAGATTTATCAACGATCGCTTATCTCGGAGACGTTTACATTCTTAAGGAATATCAGGGTAGGGGACTTTCGAAGAAGCTAATGAGGTTCATATTAGATCACCCTAACCTTCAGGGACTAAGAAGATGGATACTATTGACTTCAACCGCTGAATGGTTGTATGAAAAATATGGATTTACAAAATTGCCCAAACCCGAATTGTACATGGAACTACATACGGAAGACATTTATAAGTCTGGAAGCCATTGAAAATCAAAGCCTAACAAATGACAATATATGACAGATCCATCAAAGCGTCGACGACAAGAAAAGCACCAAGTAAAAATAGAGATCAGTGAGAATCGCAAAAAGCAAAAAACTTAAGTATGAATAAATTAATCTTGAAAATTACTTTCTTAGGAGTCCTGTTAATTAGTTGTAGTAAGATTGAAAGGCCTAGTTATGAGGTCGAAGGGAATCAAAGCGAAATCATAGCTGCGATGATCCACGCTGTCAATGAAAAAGACGCAGAAAACTATGTTAAGGGCTTTGCCGACGATGTAAAAGTTTTTGTTGAGACGGAAATGAAAGTGAATGGGCGGGAAGAAATGAAAGCAAATAGGGCCAATCATTTTAAAAACCACCCAAATGTTAGGTCAGAAATTCAACACTTAGTGGAAATAGATAATAAGGTAATTCTTCATGATAAAGTTTGGCTTAGCGAAGCTGATAAAACTGGTCAAGATATTGTTGAAATTTTCACCTTTGAAAATGGCGAGGTTTCGAGAGTA
>CAZMYK010000755.1:0-2464 GCA_964570435.1 uncultured Saprospiraceae bacterium
TCCGTTTGGACCATTATTAGTATTCCAATCAGGACCTGGCTCCCAGTTCTCACCTAATTCATAAGCACCAACATCTGGACTTCCTACAGCATTGTCGGTATAACCTGCTATTACTCTACCGGCATTGACAGCTGCTCCACCGGATTGCAGAGTGAAGTCATGAATGTTGAAATTATTGAAAGTGGTATTGTTAATCAAGTTGTTTTGCTTATCTGCCTGTGGCTCCCATGTTACTTCACTTTCTTGACCATTAGCACCCACTGCTGCCTTATCTGTAATATTGTTCCAGACATTTACGCGTGTGAAAGAAGTTCCTGCCTTATGCCAAGCACCCATAGTTCCTCTGTCAGCTTTGACAAAAGTATTATTATACACATTAATATCAGTTCCATTCCAATTAATCTGGATATCAGTCCATTCTACATTCCAAACTACGTTTCTGTATACATTGACCTTTTCAGGGTTAGGATCGGTTTCACTGCTAGAATCCAAATAGATACCTGCTGCTTTGTACAAATCTCCTCTACCGGCAGCATCATGAAACCAGTTGTGGTGAATATCAATATTTAGATTCGAACCAATAACATACAATAATCCACAATCGTCAGCAATTAGGTTGCTATAGGAGACATCATTCCATGCAACTTCCGAGTTTTTATTGATATTTTGGATTGCATCTCTTCCGCCTCTTGTAATCCTATTATAAAGCAGTTTAGAATCCGTCCCGTTTCTCATCATTACAGGACCATCATAAGAGCCAAGTGCATCAAAATCATGGATGTAGTTATTTCTTATAATTGATCCGGTTCCAGAATCCCAAACACCTGTTCCATCCCCATGCCCTATTTCACTGTTTTCGATAATCGTGTTAACAGAACCATATTGTATATCTATAGCATTGACACCAGAGTTAAAATTAGGAGTAATACCTCTCGTCATACTGCCATGTAGATTGGTAACACCACTTAACTTATTTCCTGTTCCTTTAATGGCAACACCACCACCAAATAGAGCTAGGTTCCTTATTTCAATGTAGTTTCTATTGACCAAATTAGCTGTCAAGGTTCTTCTTGCCATTTGCACCTGTCCGTCGGCTGGAGCAGAACCTCCAGGTAATTGAACATAAAGTGTTTTTGTAACTTGATCAAAGTACCATTCGTTTTGGTAATCAAGAGCTTCCTTGATGCCTTCAAGGAAGTAATCTCCAAAATCTCCCGGAGGATGGAACGAAATAATCCAGGATGCGTTTTTTACGGCATCAAAGTTTATACGGCCTGCAGAATTACTTTTAATATAAGCTCTCCATGTTGTCCATCCGGAACCAGGTCTATCACCATAAAACATAAGTGATCCTCCATTACTCCAATCCCAATTAGGTATGTCCGAATCTGTCAAAAATGCATCTATTGATACATTATCCTGACTACCTCCGTCATTTCTTAACGAGTTTAAGGTAAATCTATCACCATCGGTATTATTTGGCCATCTGGCCAAATCCAATGCTGTCCCATCAGACATTACAAAATTTCTCTGATCGAGATCCCACGTTACTGTCTTTTTGTATCGACCACCACCATCAGACGTAAATCCATCTAAGGCTTGCATTGCAGTAACAATTACTTTCTCTCCAGGTGCACTCTGAAAAATAATAGGATTTCCATTTGTGCCAGAATTCGCTGGACTTAGCGTTTCTTCATAAGTTCCACTCTTAATGTAAACAACATCACCAGCCATAGCCACATTGGCTGCTTTTGTAATTGTCAAAAATGGAGATGCCTCTGTTCCAGAATTATTATCGTTCCCAGATTTCGAAACATAGTAGTCGGTTGAATAGAGTGTGGATGGTAAAATACTTATGCTTATGAGTAAGAAAAACGAGAATACGGACTTCATAAAATTACTTGGATTTGATCGAACCAAATTCAGGTCTAAAAGGTTTGTCAATTTTTATCCCTTGTAAATAGGATGGAGTGCAATAGCATTTAACTTGGAAGAGGACTTCAAATGGAAGAACCTGCCATTTTCGAAAGTGACCCTTTCTTGAAAAATCAACATTAAACAAAGAGTTATTTTCTGGCCTAAACTATCTTTCAATTTCATAATTCTCGTGGATTAAGATTAAGTCGTAAGTACATGTGACGCTTTTGTCCAGCCTTGACCCCTACTTTTCTTTTGAGAAAATTGAGAAAGGAATGTTCTAAGACAATAAGTGCTTTACTCTGAGGTAATTTGTGCTCTCCGATCTATCACGCTTGCTTTATTTCATCAACCTTGATTTTGGCTAAAAGAGGATCAAGCTTTCCAGTAATTTGTAATTATTGTGGGAACCACTATATCCCTTGGGAAGATAGCATTTTTTAGCTTACGACGCAGGTCCGAAGAATTCGAGCCCGCAAATAGCAGGAAGCAAAAAAAGCAGCCCCCGACTAAAGGGCTGCTTTAATGCCATAAGGCATTTAATAAA
>CAZMYK010000756.1:0-2461 GCA_964570435.1 uncultured Saprospiraceae bacterium
GTGCACAAAACCAAGCTGAGCTTGCTTGCCTTATCTGGCATGGGAGGAAAGAGTGTAGGAGATTGGCAATACTATGATATTCTCAAGCGAATTTTGGAAGCAGGACCTAGTCAGCACGAAGGTACCTAGGCCTTAAAAGTCCTACACCTTGGCCATTGATGAATGGTTAAGGTGGCTGGGACTGCCTTTTGTAAAACTTCAAATTCCTAGTTGGTGAACAGATCATCCCATTTATTGTTAGACACTCATCTGATATAAATCTATTCACTCCCTAGAAATGACATTGACCGACCTCCTTGAGATTCCAATATTGCAAGATGTTCCTGAAGAACAACTCTTATGGCTGCTGGAAAATGGTCATGTGAAAAGTTTTCAGCAGGATGACTACATCTTTAGCGCTGGAGATCCAATCGACCACCTCTACATTACACTAGAAGGGCGATACGAGATTAGAATCAAGCAAGGTAACAACTTCAAAAAAGCCTTTGAGTTAGAAAAATATGGAATTAGCGGCTTCCTACCCTACTCTAGGGCAACTACTGCGACCGGTTATGGCGTCTGCATGGAAGCATGTAGGATCTTTGCCCTTCCCAAGGAAAAATGCAAGGAAATGTCTACGCTCTTTTATGAATTAACGGCGGTCTTTGTGCATCAAATGACTTCGCGAACACGTGAATTCGCGAAAAACAATGTGCAAGCTGAAAAAATGATGGCCTTAGGTAAGCTCTCCGCTGGTCTAGCACACGAACTGAATAACCCTGCCTCAGCAATGATTAGGAGTGCTGAAGAATTACAAAAACACTTAAGTACCGTGCCTGACAAGTTTAAGAAGGTTATATCAATAAAGGCTACGGAGGAACAAGTGGATAGGGTTAATGACTTAGTATTTCAGAAAATAGGTGCAAAGGAAGAGGTCAATCTTACCATGTTAGAGAAATCGGACAAGGAAGATCAGTTAGAACTTTGGTTGGAAGAGAGTGGCGTAGAAGATGCCTATGAGCTTACAGAAACTTTAGTTGACTTTGGCTTCGAATTAAGTAACCTTTCAAACCTGAGAGAAGAACTAGGCCCAGTGGATTTCATTCCGACCCTCGGTTGGATGGTGAATGTACTAACCACAGAAAAGATCGTAGAAGAAATCCAGGAGGCGGCAGATCGTATTTCTAAGCTTGTCACTTCAGTAAAAACTTATACCCATATGGATGCTGCGCCAGAGAGGCAGCCGGCAGATTTAACGAAGGGTCTAAAAAGCACCTTGACAATGTTAGATCATAAGATAAGGAGAAAGGGTATTCAGCTGGACTATGCCTTTGACCAAGATCTGGCACATCCTAAGATTATGGTCAGCGAGATTAATCAAGTCTGGACCAACATCATAGACAACGCAGTAGATGCAATGGATACTGGAGGGAAGCTGACGATTACCATGAAGAACAATGGATCTTGTGTCAGAACTGAGATCACAGATAACGGCAAGGGCATTTCAGAGGAGAACTTATCAAGGATATTTGACCCCTTCTTTACTACCAAAGGAATAGGTGAAGGAACAGGTATGGGCCTTGACGTAGTTAATCGAATTATTAACCAACACAGTGGATACATCAAGGCAAAGTCTAGGCCTGGACAAACCACATTTACAATAGATCTACCGATACAAGACTAATTATATACAATGAAAAAACCCATCATCTTCTCTATCGACGACGACCCGCAAGTTCTAAGAGCAGTAGTTCGTGACTTAAAGTCGAAGTACAATAAAGAACACAGGATCCTCAGCACAAGTAATCCACAAGAAGCCCTTGAGTCGTTGGTAACATTGAAGAAAAAAAATGAAGTGGTTGCCCTGTTCCTAGTAGATCAAAGGATGCCAGAAATGCTAGGGGTTGAGTTTCTTGCAGAAGCCCTAAAGATCTATCCTGACGCAAAGAAAGTCTTACTGACAGCCTACTCAGACACGGATGCAGCTATCAAGGCCATCAATGAAGTACAACTAGACTACTACTTGACTAAGCCCTGGAACCCACCATCAGAAAAATTGTACCCGCTAATTGACGACTTGCTGGATGCTTGGTACATTAACTACAAGCCTGATTTCGATGGGCTAAAGGTATTGGGTTATCAATATTCACCATTTTCGCACGAAATAAAAGACTTCCTGGCAAGCAATCTTTTTCCCTTCCAGTGGCTAGATGTGGAAGCTAACCCCAAAGCTGACGAAGTACTGAAGACACATCAAATCGATAAAAAGAACCTGCCGGCAGTTATTCTCGAAAGTGGAGAAAAGCTCGAAAATCCGTCGATTGCAGATCTTGCTGTGCAACTTGGTTTCAGTGCCGAGGCTAAGGAAGAACTTTACGACGTGGTCATTGTAGGAGCAGGACCATCTGGTTTGGCAGCTGCGGTCTATGGCGGCTCTGAGGGACTTAAGACACTATTGATTGAAAAGCGTGCCCCTGGTGGA
>CAZMYK010000757.1:0-2458 GCA_964570435.1 uncultured Saprospiraceae bacterium
CGATATATTGCATAGGCAATGTCTGAGAACGGAACATCTGCAACGATGTTGATCATTTTCGGTCTATCTGTCAGGTAGGAAACTTGATTGTATCGCAGCTCATGGTCAGGGCCACTTGACACGATCTCTTCCAGCGGCTCGCCAATTGACACCCAATCTATATCGATCGTTCCTGCATAACCTCCGTCTGGTGCATTGACAAAGAGAATCAATGCTTGCAACTTGGATGCGTCCACAACACAAGGTGCGCTAGTACATGGCCCACCGAATGCACCATCTGCGAGACGACCGTTGTAGTCTAATTCGTAGACAGCATAGTCGTCATCCAGGTCTACAGCCAGTGGATTCTGATTGGTCACATAACCAGTTTCATCTTGAAAATCAATTCTTAGCTCGGGCTGCAGGGTCCCTTTTGCCCTAATATATAGCTTAGGATTTGAGCTGGCATCCACAAAAGTCTGGCTGCCAGAACCATCATGCATCAAGTAAGACATTGCTGTCCAGGAACCAGCACCTCCATTTCCATTAATCTGAAAACTCTCATCTCCAAGGTTCATCGTATATCCATTCGGGTTGTCGCCAACTGAAAGTATACCAACGTCGAACTGATCTTGGTAGATTGGTTCTTGAGCATTGCTATCAATTAGCGCTAGGCAAAGGGTAAGAAAGAATAGGTACTTCATCTGCTAGTATTGTGTATTTTTTATTTTTCTTCTAATTAGTTTACTTCATTGTTGCCAACAAGCTCCACAATTGCGCTAAAAACTGATACAAGTGTTTCGCAAAGTCGTTCGTTGAATAAGAGTGCCAAGACTGCTACTTTTACTATGAATCACTAAAGTTTCTGCGTAATCAAACTCGAATTCCGCACTTTTCGATCTTAAATCTTAGTATAAGTAATACTACCTATACAAAAATTAGTAGTTCTAGAATTCGAAATCCAAGTAAACGAGTTCACTTATATGCTAGTTATTGCTCGAAATAAAACTTGCTGTTGCTAAGCTTCATTTATCACTATGTATCTGATTAAATTGGCAGTATAGGATGTACTTTTAAACGAATTCTAGCGCAAATTGATTCTGCTATTTGGAGAAAGATACCCTATGACCTATCGCAAATGTGTCAAAAGCCGATATATATGGTAATTATTGACAGATTTGCCAACAAATTGCTAGCTAGCTTCGTGTAGATGATATAGTTTTAGCTTATCAATTTAATCGATCGAAAATCTATAAATCATGTTCCAACCCTATGCTGGCGATTGGACCTTCGAAAAGGCAGCACATTTACTTCGACGAACCGTTTTTGGTCCGAGGAAGGCTAGAATATTGCAAGCTTTAGACGAAGGGCTAGATGTAACAATAGATAAACTGCTTTCTCCGCCTCCAGAAGTGGACCCTCCGATATATTATAATTTTGAAACTGACCCACAAGCAGGTCTAGGTGAAACTTGGGTGGATAAGCCCTTGGACCACAACATTTTTGGGATTTACAATGCAAGGGCACATTCACTTTGGGCATGGATGTTTATTCAAATGAACCAAAATCAAGAGACGATTACTGAAAAATTGACTCTTTTTTGGCATAACCACTTTGTAGTTTCTGCCTCTGGTAGTGGCAATTCGAATTGGCAGTACCTGAAGAATCTACGTGAACTAGGTCTTGGAGATTTTAGGGAGCTAACCAAGAGAATCACTGTTGAAAAAAGCATGTTGATCTATCTCAACGGCAACACTAATGTCGCGGATGAGCCAAATGAAAATTATGCTCGTGAGCTCCTTGAGTTATTTACGATTGGAAAAGGTGAGCAAGTGGGAGAAGGCGACTATACCAATTATACAGAACAAGACATCGCAGCAATTGCACGCTCACTGACTGGGTGGACAGCTTGGACGCCTACTAATGATCCGGCTAAATTTAGACCAAACAAACACGACACTGGAAGCAAGCAGCTTTCCCACAGGTTCGACAATCAGGTGATCAACAATGAAGGGCAAGATGAATACAAGACGGTAGTTGACATCATCTTTCAACAAGATGAAGTGGCTAGGTTTATATGCAGAAGGTTGTATACTTGGTTTGTACACTATGATATTAATGAAGAAGTTGAGGCAGGAATAATTGAACCCATGTCTCAAATGGTATTGGACAATGACTATGTTCTGGGACCTGCGATTGCAGCCTTGTTAAAGAGTGAGCACTTTTACGATACATGTGTAGTTGGTGGGAACATTAAAAATCCGATGGATTTTTTCTTTTCTGCATACAACACCTTCGAAGTTTCACCGAATCCGGACATCTACGTGGAATATAGGACATGGGTCGCTTGGTATTGGCAGTTAAACAAGCAAGAGATGGCGTTCTTTCTTATTCCGAGCGTTGCTGGTTGGAAGGCTTACCATCAATCTCCAGTCTACTACAAGGATTGGATCAATTCTGCTAGCCTTTCGTTAAGACG
>CAZMYK010000758.1:0-2442 GCA_964570435.1 uncultured Saprospiraceae bacterium
GAGGTTTTGCCCAATTACTTGCTCAGGGATTTTCTTTTCTTTGGCCACCTTTCTCAGCATGCTTGGTCTGTCTGTGAATCCTGAAGTCATCCTCCTTCTGAAGAAAATCCACTTCCTTTTCAGCAGTATCCAGTTCCAGTGGAGGGCTAATCCCAAGGAAGAGCCTCGAAACCCATTCCCTGGTACGATGTCTGTCAAGATGTAGGGTAGTCTTGGGTTTTTCCAAATAGAAAACCATTGACTTAGAAGTAGGACTTTTTGATTAAGATCTATCGCATGCAAGATATATTCATGCAACTCCATGTCGATTAGCAAGAGATCATAAGCCCCGTCTTTTATCATTGATATTAGCTTAGAAGGTCGCAGATTCTCACCAGCAGTAGCTTGTCGGCTCCGAATATTGAGAAGTTTATGCAACATTCTTCTAATACTTCCTTTTTGAGGAAGACTAGGCGAAGGATCTAGCTTAATCTCATCTAGGAGACTAAACGGAAGGCCTTCAGCTTCTACCTTGGCCCCAATATCTCGCGGTGCCCCATAGGTAATCTCATGTCCATCTTCTGAAAGACGTCTTAGCAATTCCAAGCTCGAATTAGCAATCCCCGCTAAGCCACTAGTTATGCAAAAGATCTTGCTCATGCGTTCTCAAGTCTCCTGTCGATTTCAGCTTCTATGGCAATAGCTAGCAGCTCTATGGTAGGTTTGCTGAAAATAGAAACTACCGGTAGATCTAGGTCCAATTCAGCATTGATATGAGTGATGATTCTAATACCACGCAATGAATCTCCGCCAAGTGAGAAAAAATTGGCTTTGATGTCGACTTGGGGTAAGTTTAGCGTTTCAGCCCAGATTCCATGAACAAATTCTTGAAATTCATTTTCTGGTGTGTTATTTACCTCTTTCAACTGGATCATCGTTTTTAACTTCTGACGATCTATCTTACCATTGTTAAGATACGGAATGGCATCCACCTTGTAGCTGGCTGCAGGAATCATATAATCTGGTAGTTTAGATAGCAAATGTGAATTGAGATCCACTACCTCCTGGCCTACATAGAAGGCAAGTATCTTGTCCTCATGAAGCAAGACGACACAATTTTCGATTCCCCCTAGTTCCAAAGCTACTTGCTCAATTTCTCCCAATTCGACACGGAAGCCTCTGATTTTTATCTGGGTATCCATCCTACCCATGAATTCAATTTCGCCTGAAGGAAGCCATTGACATAAGTCCCCAGTCTTATACCACCTTTCTCCCTGCCATTCTACAAATTTCTCTGCAGTCAACTCAAGCCTGTTCTTGTAGCCTCTCGCGACTTGGATTCCCCCAATCAAAAGTTCTCCTGGAGTCATCATTCCACAACTTTGACCTTCTTTGTCTACAATTCGAATCAGCACATTCGCAAAAGGCTTTCCAATCGTCACAGATTCTATAGGATCCTCGTAGTCAGAGCTCTTCCACATTGTGACTTCTACAGCCGCCTCAGTTGGGCCATAAAGATTGTACAAAGTTGAACTTGGTATCTTCTCCATGCATGCTCGAGCAGTTTCCAACTTTAGAACTTCACCCGTACAAGATGTGTGTTTTAAAGTAGGACATTCACCAGCCTTTATATTCAAAAGAAAAATTTCTAACATGGGTGGCACAAAGTGGATCGAGGTAATTCCTTCCTCTTGGACAATCTCCTTAAGATAGTCTGAATCTCTATGTCCCATAGGTCTTGCCATCACCAAGGTAGCACCTGTTATCAAGGGAAGAAATAACTCCCCGACAGAGACATCAAAGGTATAGTTCGTCTTTTGTAAAATCCTATCGGAGGTATCAATTCCAAATTCCTCTCTTGCCCAGCACAATCTGTTCAGCACTCCGCCGTGCTCGTTCATAACACCCTTCGGTCGACCGGTAGAACCTGATGTATAAATGATGTAAATTAAGTCATTATGGAGCGGTAGGGATTTGAGTTTTTCCTGACGAAATGACTTAGACGAATTTACAAAGTCTAGGTCTACAATTATTCTGATCGCAGCATCAGCAATCATAAAATCGACCCTTTCATCTGGATAATTAGGATCTATCGGAACATATGCAGCGCCGGATTTCATGATTCCAAGCAGAGCTATCATCATTTCTATCGAGCGTTCCATTTTGATGCCTACGGCCTCACCCTTGCTCACGTCCTTGGCAAGCAACTGATGAGCAAGCTGATTTGAACGCTCTTCTAGGGTTTGGAAAGTGATCTGACTACCTTCAAAAGCTACAGCCACAGCATCCCTTATTATGGGTAGGTGCAGATAAAATAAATCAATAACAGTTTGAGTCGTTGGATAATCCTTGAAGGTCTCATTGACTTCCCTAATTAGATCAAATTCAGCCTTTTCTTTGGGAAAAATAAGTCCATCATAGTCTGTGCTAAATCTTTCCAAATCGACGAGAAACTCCTCAATG
>CAZMYK010000759.1:0-2441 GCA_964570435.1 uncultured Saprospiraceae bacterium
GTCTTTTTCAAACGAAACATATCCTTTGAAGATGAAACGGAAGGATGGGATGGAAGGCATCTTGGACAAGCTCTTGAGAACGCTGTTTTTACCTACAGTGCCGTCGTGCGATTAGTGGACGGAAATGAGAAACTTGTCAAAGGAGATTTGACACTGATTCGGTAATTCTTATCATATCTCCTACTTGTCAAAAGTTAAGTTTTTTTATGTTAAACATTGCTCTGCGCATACCGGGGCTTTTCTAATTGACCTATCTTATGAAGGCAATTGCAGATTTTCAATTGTTTAACGTATTCTAAACTTAGTATAATGAAAAAATTACTTGCAGAATTTTTTGGAACATTTTGGTTGGTCTTGGGAGGTTGTGGTAGTGCAGTTCTTGCCGCCGCTTATCCGGAGCTGGGAATAGGCTTTGTTGGTGTCTCTCTAGCCTTTGGGTTGACAGTTTTAACAATGGCCTATGCCATCGGACATGTCTCGGGCTGCCACTTGAACCCCGCCGTTTCTGTTGGACTTTGGATGGGAGGAAGATTTTCAGGGAAGGACTTACTAGGCTACATAATTGCCCAGATAGTGGGTGCGATTGTTGGTGCTCTAGTGCTCTACGTCATTGCATCGGGTAAGGCAGGCTTTGAAGTAGGAGGCTTTGCTGCCAATGGTTTTGGGGAGCACTCGCCAGGTGGTTATAGCATGACCGCTGCACTTGTTACTGAATTTGTAATGACCTTCTTCTTCTTGTTTGTGATCCTGGGGACCACTCATAAGAATGCTGTTGGCAATGCTGCTGGAATTGCGATTGGTCTGTGTCTGACCCTGATCCACTTGATCAGTATTCCAGTCACAAATACCTCAGTGAATCCAGCGAGAAGTATTAGTCAGGCCTTGTTCGCAGAAGGAGGTTGGGCTCTTGGTCAACTGTGGTTGTTCATTGTAGCCCCTATTGCAGGAGCAATATTGGCTGGAGTCGTTTATAGGTACCTGAGTCCCAATGAGGAGTAAGGATTAAAATATATGTACATACAGAAGATGCCCGCTTGTCGGGCATTTTTTGTTTGTGGGATGTACAACGAGGTCACTGCGGATAAGGAATTCGTGTTTGCCCTAGTCCAGAAAATAAGATAAATTGACTCTTTTTAAACTCGAGATAAAACACGTAAAAGTACTTACATTGCGAATAGGTAGATTTACGTCATTTACAGAAGTCACTTGACTTTAATTGGGAATGCAAGTAGATTTAGATTGGAACCTAGTAGTTCTTTTAATACCCTTCTTTTATTTCCTAACCCCAAAATTTATTACGCCAATGAGCGCTAATCAATCCAACCTTTCTATGCCCCCATTCAACTATGACTTGGTGGTCGCAGTCTCAGAAGATTACATCAACAAAGAACTTGCTTTCTACCTTTACCAAGACCCCTACCCAGAACTAATTCAATACTGGGTTTACGGTAAGGATGGGAATCCTAAAGTCATCAAGAAGGCCGAATTGCTAGCATTGACTGGTGGCATTGATCCACTTGGAGTACCTGAACTTAACCTCACGAATCCTACCTTCAAGAAGATTGCTCCATCTAGATTTGCATATGCCTTAAAGGCACAAATAGGAATCCCGCCAGGCTACCAGCCTCTTGATCCTGAAGGCACAATGCTTCCAAGCATAGTTGAATTTGAGGAAGATAACAATCATCTCATATTCAATTTACTTTGCTCAGAATTCGTGATCGTAAGAGCAAAATATGATCAATCGGGAATGATTAACAACTGGATCAATCGTCAGCAACACAAGGGGGATGCATGGATTTTTTCTACCAAGATGCCAGCTCAACAAATTCCCATTAGTGATAGTTCTAACTTGCCCAAGGCAGTGCAAAACGCAACACAAAAATTGTCTCCTGGCACTTATTCTCTTCAAAAGCTGTTTATAGCGCTTGACAAGGCCGTCCTATATCATACACCTTCGATTAAGGATGTAGATGCAGGTAGTAATCTGTACAAGGCCATTAAGACTGTTTTTGTAGATACTTATCTCAAACAATTACGTGAAAAAGGGATCCCACCCTTATCGTATTCCATTGTTACTGATCAGAATACAAGAGATGAAATCGTCCCTTCGAAGGTCATTGTGGAAGCTAGTCCCTACGTTGGTATTAATGGCAAACCTATTGAAAACCCTACAGTTGCACAGAAGAAGGCAGCGGCTCTATGCTACTTATCCTCTGTTCATGGGAATTCCTTACCTGCTCCAGTCCCATTCAATTGGAATTGGTTCGAACCGCAAACGCTTACCGATAAAAAAAATTACATGGTCATAAGGAAGCAGATCTTTCTTGATTATCTGAAGCGCTCACTGATTGATATTAATGTAGGAAAGAAGCTTTGCATTATCCCTGAACCGAATATCCACCTTCACTTTAACTTTGACATATTTAAGCCGAGTAGCA
>CAZMYK010000760.1:0-2440 GCA_964570435.1 uncultured Saprospiraceae bacterium
AGGATGGCAATTCATGCAACGTTTATGAGTTATGACTGCCATCATCTTATCGAAATGGATATCTGAATCTTGGCTTAAATCCTCTGCGTGCGTCTTAGACGCTGTTTCAGCATCTGAATTAGCAAAGGTTAAGACTGTGAATACAATCAAAGAAGAAAGAAGGATGTAGGATAGTTTGGTTTTCATTTCTAACAATTTATAAAGCGTATTTCTTAAGTAAGAACTCTTTCAAAGGCAAGTGGGCCTCCTTTCCATCTCGCAAAATGCTAATCATCACGCTATCTAGCGTCTTCTCTAGTAGCTGAGCTTCTAAGTGCGGTTGCTCGTAATTGAGTTCCCTGAGCGCCCAAGCAACCTTGTCAACAGCAACATTTACTTTTTCAGGATGATAGTAGTTCTGATCCCACTTGAGCTTGTATTGAAGGCGCCAAAAATCATAATCTTCTTCATCTATCACAAAAACCCACTCGATGGCTTTACGAACGGTCTCCTTAGGATCAGTTTCCTCTAAAAGGTCCTGAGCAATTACCGCTATCTTTTCACCACATTGCTGGTAGATAGCATCCAAAAGGCTCTTTTTATTCTTAAAGTGTCTGAATATTAATGCCTCCGAAACGGTAGCTTTCTTGGCTATCATTTTAGTTGATACGGCATTATATCCTTCATTGGCAAATAGCTCCAAGGCCACAGCCAATATGCTCTGTTGTCTTTCTGTCAAAAAAATTCGTTGTATGTGAGTACTCACTCACTAATTTAGAACTTCCTATTTAATTTTCAAAATAAATTGATGATTTTGTCTTCCGACATTTCTTACAAATAGAGATTGTATCAAGAAAAAGCTTCGATGAATAGTCCACAATTCTTTAATCTACCTTAGCACTTATATGTACTTCACGATGTAGTACTAAAAGAAACAGAATGTGAATTCGAAGCAATCAATATGCATCTATTGAATACTAAAAAGGCCATCTAGATTAGCGCGAAGTATGGTCTCTACATCAGCATCCTCCACGTGACCTAAGATTCCATAGTCCCCTTTGTAGCCATTTTCCTGTAGGATTTCGATCATTTCTCTTTCGTGATCGCCTTCTCCAATACTTAGAATTTTAGGACCATCCTTTTTCATTCCGTTCAGGTTAACGTACCAAAGATAGGGCGTCATAGTTTTGGCTATATCGGGAAAGGCATCGATTTGATCATGTCCATGATGGAAGTTATAGACTAATCCTAGATCCTTTTCTGGTAGTGCCTTGATGATCTCAATTTGGTTCCCTGGATCCCCAAACCAATCACCGTGATTGTAAAGTCCTACTTTGCAAGCACGCTTACTTGCTCGATCACTCAGGTAAGACAACATTTTTGCTCCCTTCTTTACAGCCATGTCTTTTGACAGATTCTCAAAGAAATTTGAATTAAAACTCATCCAAATTTGACCCTCGTATCCCGTTTCCTCCACTATAGAAAACAGTTTCTCATTTAATGGGCTAAGGGCACCTACAGAATCCAAGTCATCATCTATCCAAAGCCACACCGAGATCACTTCGATATCATTTTCTTTAGCAAGGGTCAGTTCCTCCTTCATTGTGGAAAGATGCTTCTCCCGCCAATCATAGGCGTACTTTTTTATTCCAAGTCTCTTGAGCATATCGATCCGTTCCTGGGGAGATCGACCGACACTATCAAATGGAACAATACACCAAGCGAAAATATTTTCTAAATCAACGATATCCTTTTCTTTCTCGAGAGGAGAAGACTTTTGTGTAGATGCTGATTTAACGTCTTGACTTACAGAGCTTCTACCCTCTTCAGGAGGGCTACAGGCAAAAATTAAGATTACAGCGAAGAAGAGAAGATTGGCTTTCATAATTACCTGTTATTCTTTGAAAAAATGAAACTGTCTAAAGATAAGGCTTTAGGTGCAGAATATTATCACTGCACATCTTAACTAGGCTAGATAGAGGCATTTTCTTGTAAGCAAAGGAGAAGTCTATCATACTAAAGTCCGTACTTGGCATGCTAGGATTAGCAAAATCAATTCATGAGGATTTAATTGGGCTGTTGAAGCGTCTGTAATAGCTAGACTTACTCGCAATTCTACCATCCACTCACTCAAAGCTACCATTTAGTCGTCGGATGTAGAATCTAGGTGAAATGTGACATAGTTTAGTGTTATGAAAAAGAATAACCCTCAAAAGTATATCCTAGCACTAACAGTAATGGTCCTTTCTCAGTCTGTTTTTTCTCAGAATGTAGGAATAGGAACAACGAATCCGCAAGCCAAACTCCATGTAAAGTCTGACTCACCGATAGTGAATGCACTTTCAGACGGATTTAATGAAGGTGTTATCAGTCCTTCTTATTTACTTGGAGATCGGGACTGGCAGATCAATAGCAGCAATCCCTTTGAAGGACCCTTCTGTGCTCAAGCGCCGGCCCTCCT
>CAZMYK010000761.1:0-2437 GCA_964570435.1 uncultured Saprospiraceae bacterium
GTTCAGCTGATAGGAACGATAGGCCTTTGGTGAGCGAAGGGCCCTTGCTCCCATTTTCTCAGCAGTGATAAACCCTTTATCTGTGGAGCTAGGTGCATCACAAATGATTAGGTCTAGTCCCCTTCCACCCTCGCAACTTCTGATATGCGTGATCAGCTCACAGATGTTTGCTTCTTCATTTAAAGTTGGCACTATGACACTTATCATTTATTAACGATCTTTGGCGAACAATCCTAGGCTCAATTTACTTACGTACATACAGAAAAAATGAGATCTTAATGCATAAATATTTAATGTGTCTATTACTTGTGCTTTCCATAGGAAGTTCAAGTACATATGCTCAAGCCGAAAACAATATGATTAAACTATCACAAGATTTTCTGACAGCTCTCAAAAATAAGAAATCGACCGAAGATTATAAGAATATCCTAGCGCAAGTTGATCTGAAAGATTTGAGTTCACAACTTGATAATGATGACAAGCGACTTGCATTTTGGATCAACATCTATAATGCCTTCATTATGGATATCCTTAACAAGGCTCCCGAAAAATATCAAGATCGAAGTAATTTCTTCAAAGAAAAGCAGATGATTATTGCTGGAAAAGAAGTAAGTTTTGATGATATAGAGCATGGTGTTATTCGCAGTTCAGTGATCAAACTTTCCCTGGGCTACCTTAGTAAGTGGTTCGTTTCTGACTGGGAAAGAAAGCTAAGAACCAAGAAGAGGAATTACAGGATCCACTTTGCACTAAATTGCGGAGCTAAGTCCTGCCCTCCAGTAGCTATTTATGACGATAAAACGGTTAATCAGGATCTCGAAAAAATATCAAAGCAATTCGTCACGAACGCAAGTGCTTATGACGCTGAGAAAAATACGGTTGTTACAAGTCCCTTAATGAGCTGGTTTAGGGGAGATTTTGGAGGAAAGACGGGTGTTAAGAAGATTCTTAAGCAGCATGAAGTGATTCCTAGCACTAAGGTTGATCTCGAATTTGGCCCCTATGATTGGACCCTATTTTTGTTTAACTTCACTACGATTTAGAATCTTAATTTCTATTGCCACTAGAACTAAGACGATGATTATTTCTCCAATGAAGTAGGCGTAACCTAAGTAAGTCATGGTTGCAGAATTCATAATCATTAGTACAATTGTCAAGACACAGTAAGCAATATTGGCCCCAATTATTAGAGTGAGAAGTGGCCTCCACTTCTTCGGCTTTAGGAAGAACATGAGTAGTGAATAGCAGGCAAATAAGCTTCCTATTATAGCTAAGTGACCAATAATATCTTGCGGCATTCCAAATAGATCCTCGAATCTGGCAACGAGAAGCATAAGAAAGGCGACAGTTAGACCTGCTCCGATGCCATCGATTAGGAATACATTTTTAGGGTTTAGCTTGGATAGCATTTTTGATCTTCAAGATAACACTTTGGGCTCACTTCAAACCTATTGCGAAGTGAAGCTGAATGAGAATCTTTCTCTCGATCAAGTTGCTATTACAAAGAAAACTTAGTAGATCTTGTAATGTAAGGCCAACTCAGCAGGAAAGTCAGAAATGCGACGCTTCCCCTCTGTGGTGCGGTATCCATACTTGGCATTGACCTGTATTCTTTCAGAGAAATTGATCCCGATCACAGAATTGGCTTGGTAGCCAACGAGCAGATTATCTTCTATCCCAGGTGTAGATCTTGCAAGTCCCCCACCGCCGATGGAAAATTCAAAAGCGTCGGTCCCCACCACCTTAATTCTTGCACCGAATTCAGCCTCGTAAGCAAACCCATATTCAATCATCGTCCTAATCGCGATTTCATCGTTGTTAAGCGAGAGGATCTCACGATTTACATTTTCACCCCGGTAGACTCCCACTCCAAAAACTAAGTGAGCAAAGGGAACTACAGCTTTGCCATATCGGAGGCTGATGCCATATCTCACGAGGGCATTTTCAGCAGTAACCCTGGTCCTAGTCTTGTCCTCAGGGGATATGTCCAGCTTGTCTACAACAAGGGTTCCGAATGATGGTCCGACCTCGAAGAAATCATTTCGATCGAATGCATATTGTGCTTGAAGTGAAAAAGTAGAAATTAAGGTTAAGGCTAAAACAAAACTTTTCATAACCATATGAAACTCAACGTCCATGCCACACTATCTCATCCAAGTAGAATTGACAAGTAGCCGACGTAATTTGCTAGAAAGCCTCACCGATGGTAATGTATAAACCAGAGGTTTCCTTTCCCAGGGCGTAGTCTACTCGCACGTTGACCCTGTCCACAGTGTTGAGCATGTACCGAAAGCCAAGTCCTGCGTTCCATTTAACATTCGAGATCGGAATAGCATCAAGCCTAGGTCCCACGTTTCCGAGGCTCGCGAATGCCACGGCGCCGAATCTCTTCCAGATTTGGAAGCGAAATTCCGATTGAAATAGCACCAAGGCCTTG
>CAZMYK010000762.1:0-2420 GCA_964570435.1 uncultured Saprospiraceae bacterium
GCTAATCACACATTGGGGGATGAGTGGCCCCTCCATCTTGAAGTTGTCAGCCTTTGGCGCTAGAATTCTTGCAGACCTTAATTATGCATTCAAGGTTCAGGTGAATTGGGTCAATGAGGCCAACAACGAGGTGGTTAAGAATTCTCTGGAAGAGCTTATCAAGCACAATGGCCAAAAGCAGCTCTCTAATTTTCGTCCATTTGCCTTACCGGATCGACTATGGCAATACCTTCTTGAAAGATCTGGACTGGCTCCCGATAGAAAATGGTCTGACATTGGCAAAAAAGGTATTAACAAACTGGTAGTCATTCTTACTAATGATACCTACAATGCTAAAGGTAAGACAACGTTCAAAGAAGAATTCGTTACTTGCGGTGGTGTTAGTTTAGAATCCATCAATATGAAAACCATGGAAAGTAGGGCAGTAAAGAATTTGTACTTTGCCGGAGAAGTAATGGACATAGATGCCATTACTGGAGGTTATAATTTTCAGGCAGCATGGACCACTGCCTATGTCGCAGGAAAACTAAAGAATGCATAAAAGAAATAAACATCAAGGACGATACGACTTAGAACTACTGGTCAAGACAGTACCAGAACTGCAGACTAGGGTTTTTGTCAATGATCATGGGGTCGAATCTATCGATTTCTTTGATCCAGAAGCTGTAAAGTTACTCAATAGGGCCCTCTTGTTGGTCCACTATGGTGTCGAATACTGGGACATCCCTGAAGGCTACCTGTGTCCACCTGTTCCAGGTAGGGCAGACTACATACACCACCTCGCTGACTTTTTCGAAGCTCCAAAGGGGAGTCACATTAGGGCGCTAGATATTGGAACTGGGGCGAACTGTATTTATCCAATTATCGGGCACAGTGAATACAAATGGTCCTTTGTTGGGAGCGAATCTGAAGGCACTGCCTATCAGAATGCTTGTGAAATCGTGGAAAAAAATAGTAAACTAAAAGGCAAGATTGACCTAAGACTGCAAGAAAATAAGAACCGTTTTTTTCATGGAATCATCAAGAATGATGAGCTCTTTGAATTTACGATCTGTAACCCTCCATTCTTTAAGTCTGCTAAAGAAGCTAAGGCGGCCAATCGAAAAAAGTACAAGAGTCTAAATCCGAAGTCTACCAGAAGTAAGAACCTCAATTTTGGAGGGCAAGCTAACGAACTGTGGACTCCCGGCGGAGAAGAATTGTTTATCCACAATATGATCCACGAGAGCAGGCAGTTTTCAAATTCTTGCTATTGGTTTTCGACCCTTGTTTCTAAAGAGAGCATTCTTCAGTCGGTATTTAAGGCTTTCCGGAGAGCAAAAGTTAAGGAATACAAGACCATCGAAATGACTCAAGGGAATAAGAAAAGTCGCTTCGTTTCTTGGACCTTCCTGGATGACAAACAAAGAAAGTTGTGGCAAGAAAGCAGGATCTCAAGGTAAGATTGCTACATTAGTGTACTTAATACGCTAATCAATCTGTTTATGGAGCATGATATTAGGCTCGCTGTAGATGCCGTCGTTTTTTCCTACAAGGATGAAGTGCTTCACCTACTCCTAATCCAGCCAAAGTATGGAGTCTTTAAGGACTTGTGGGCACTTCCAGGTGGCTTTGTACGTGCAGACGAAAAATTAACTGACGCTGTTCATCGTGAACTAAAAGAGGAGACTGGGGTAGTGGTCGACTACCTCGAACAATTGTATACTTTCGGAGACAAGATCGATAGGGATCCTAGAGCTAGGGTCGTTTCTGTTGCCTACTTTGCCTTAGTAAATCCACAAGGTCTGGTCTTAAAAGCGGATACAGATGCTGCAGATACAGCATGGTTCCCACTTGACGACTTGCCAGCTCTTGCCTACGACCATGGTGTCATTGTCGATGCAGGCCTGAGGCGCTTGCGATCTAAGTTAATCTACCAACCTATTGGATTTGACCTACTGTCTGAGGAATTTCCATTTTCTGATCTAGAACATTTGTACGCAACTATTCTAGGCGAAAAATTGGATCGCAGAAACTTTCGAAAAAAAATAATGAGCTTTGGAATCTTAGAAGAGACAGGTTCCTATTACCAAAAGGGCAGCGGAAGGCCTGCCAAACTATACCGCTTCGATATGAAGAAATACAAGGCCCTAGAGGAAGGAGGATTTCACTTTGAAGTGAAGTATGCGTAAAAAATACACAAATAACTTGACAGCATCAAAGTTATGAACTATATTTGTGTAAAATGTACGCAATTATGAACTTGCACTTAGATCCAAAATTCAATCCTTTTCCTAATGGGGAAGAAATCCGTTTTGAAACATTTACCTTCCACGGTGGTGAACCGCATATTAAGATTCTAGATAGTCTCGATCCTGATACCGCTGTTTTAATTACACATAGGATTAAATCATTCAACGATTTTGGCTTATTTCTCATTG
>CAZMYK010000763.1:0-2419 GCA_964570435.1 uncultured Saprospiraceae bacterium
CAAGTCCTACTTATTATCCGACATCGCACAACAATTTGATTGGTCAGCAGCTGAAAGACTAAAGAAGGCAGCGGGTTTCATCACATTAGTACAAAGGAGATTTAGATAACTTGGATCGGAAGACCATAGAAGATATTTTGAACCTAGTGAAGGTGCCTCTCATTATGGTAGGCATCCTCTGGCTCGTTCATTTCTGGAAGGTTAGCTCAGACTATAACTTTGGTCAGTATGGCATCTTTCCCCGTGAATGGTCAGGATTGAAGGGTATCCTATTTGCTCCATTAATCCACGGTGATTTCAAGCATCTAATTTCAAATTCTGTTCCGCTCTTGGTTCTGACCAGCATTCTTCTTTACTTCTACAAGAAAGTTGCCCTCCCAGTTTTCTCTATTGTATATATTCTTACTGGATTCGCGGTCTGGTTGTTTGCAAGGAGGAGCTACCACATTGGGGCTAGCGGGATTGTCTATGCTTTAGTCAGCTTCATATTCTGGAGTGGAGTATTTAGGAGAAATCTTAGATCGATAGTCCTTGCTCTTGTGGTCACTATTTTGTACAGTGGCTACTTTGCTGGAATCGTTCCCACAGAAGATGGGGTTAGCTGGGAAAGCCACCTTTTCGGTGCCTTAGCAGGATTGGTAGTTGCGTTTTTGGTCAAGGGAATAGTGGAAGATGAGGATGTCAAATCCGATCCATGGGAGGATGAAGAACTAGAACCTTCGAAGTACTATCTGCCTCGAGATACCTTCGATAAAACAAAGGCGGAAAGAATTGCCGAGCGAGAGCAACGAATTGCCGAGGAAAAAAGGCGACTCAGTGAACGCGGAGATAGGCCACCTGGCACGTGGAGCAGCGACAACACATTTTAGTTGCATTTCTACAATGACCAATCAACTCATCTTAGCAACCTTCCTCTTTAAATTTTCTAGACTATACTACGTCTACTAAGAAACCTTTCCTAGGAAATCTCACCATCAGGAGAATACTATTTCGAGTTAATTGCTGCTGGGGTACTACTCCATAAATTCCACCAGATCTATTTCCTTTAAAGTCATCTTTTCACAGTCTTCTTATTTTTTTGTGGAATGAATCTGGGTCATTCGAGATTCTCAAATTTTCATACAGTTCTTCTAAATATCCGTACTAAAAAGGCAATCAAAACTTTAAGTTGATGCTTTGTAGGGGGACATTCGAATCCTATTCAGCATTCATAATCTTAATCAATTTTCCATTTGCTTCGTCAGTCAACACGTAGAGATGGCCCCTTGGGGATACAATAGCCTTGCGCAATCGAACCTTGTCATCAACAAAGAGCTCTTCTGTAGCTACTACTCGCTCATTTTCCAGTTCTAATCGGATTAGATTACCTCTGCTGAGACCAGGCACGATCAAACTTCCATGCCACTGTGGAAATTCCCTTCCAAAGTAAAATGTCAGACCTGTGGGGGCAATGGTTTGTGGCCAGGAATAGATCGGATCTGTGAAGCTTATTTCATTTTGCATCGGTGGATTATATCCTTTTGATCTGTAACGACCTGTCGTCTGATATGGCCAACCATAATTTGCGCCTGGAATCAACTTGTTTACCTCATCACCTTGTATCGTTCCATGTTCCGAAAACCATAAGTTCCCTGTTCTTGGGTGAATTGTAATGCCCTGCGCTGCTCTGATCCCAAGGCCATAAAGTCCAGCTACCGCACTAGTGCCAAAGTCTGGATTATCCCCAGGTATACTGCCATCGAGATTAAGTCTGAAGATCTTTCCCCTCTTGTCTGTAATGTCTTGGGACAAAGGTAGGACGGGATTGTTTTCTTCATAGAGATTTCGTTCACCAGTTGAAATATACAATTTGCCATCGTTTCCGATTACCATTCCACCACCGTAATGAAAGAGACCATGGCTATATGGACCAACTTCCAGGAGGGTCTCAATTTTCTGTAGGGAGCCGTCCACTAGTTCTGCCCTTACTACCTTAAGAGCGCTCGCTTTCTCCTTATCTTCCGCGGCATAAGAAAGATAGACCTTGTTATTTTCTTCGAATCCAGGATCTAGTAAGACCTGGAATAAGCCTGCATTGTATGCCAATGTGCTCCCATGAGCATCGGATGGGAAGGTACCAAACACATGCTTAGCGGTATCGATAAGTATGGCTCTTGCAATATCATTAGGAAGGTTACCCACCTCCCTTCTTTCTCCTGAATCTAAGTTGGCCTGTATTAACCCGCCATCCTTTTCTGCTATTAGTACCTCCTTCTCAGATAGAAAGGCCATGCTCCAGGGTCTCTTAAGGCCTTCCATCACTACCTCCTTTTCTGGCTTGGGCTTGGCTTGCTCAGGTGTAAGAGGTAGGGGAATAGCAGTCGAGCATTTACTCACTATTTTCCAACGGCCTTCCACTTTTTTAAGCAACAGTAGATCA
>CAZMYK010000764.1:0-2410 GCA_964570435.1 uncultured Saprospiraceae bacterium
ATACTGGAACTAAGTTTTATTGGCTATCAAAGTAGTGTCAAATCACTGACCTTGCTAGACGATAGGAAAATTGACATTCTACTAGCGGGAGACCTGCAGACCTTGGAAACAGTTGTAATCAGTGAGGAAAGGACTTCAGTATTGCAAAAAATTGATAGGAAGGTCATTAATGTTGGTAAGGACTTGCAATCAGGAGGTGGAGATGCAATAGAAGTACTAAATCAATTATCTGAAGTGCAAACTGGAATTGATGGTGGAATTGAATTGAGAGGCTCAGGAAATATCAACTTGTTAATTAATGGGAAACCATCTCCTCTTGAACCACAAGATGTCCTGCAACAAATTGATGCCAGTGAAATTCAACAGATAGAACTAATTACCACCCCATCAGCAAAGAATCGTGCTGATGGATTGACGGGCATAATTAACATTATTACAAAGAAGAAGAAGGAGGAAGGTTTCTCAGGTAGTGTGGCAGGGAGTGCCAGTTCTAATGACCAATATCGGTCAAGTCTGGCCTTGTCCAATGGTCTTGGAAAGGTTAATCTGAGCTTGAATATGAGTTTCGCAGATAGAACGACAGAATCTTGGAATTCAAGAAGCCGTGATTCAGACGAACTGAATTATTCTCAGTCAGGCGGAAACCTATTTGACGCCCAAGTGAAAAGTATTAAGGCGGGACTGGACTGGTTTCTTGATGAAAAAAATGAGTTTTCCTTTTCAGGAAGCTATACCGACAATTCTCATGATATCATTAACACTACACAGATAGAAGAAGATGCAGTCTCCTATGTATTCCTCTCTGAAAATGTGCATGAACATTTGAGTTCCGAGTACAACGCCAACTACCGCCGGATCTTAAGTTCTAAAGATCACTACCTGGAAGCCGAAATTCACTTTACCGACAACAGAAATGACCTAGGAGCGAGCTATCAATCTGGGACGGATTTTCGTGATGATTTCCTGGAATACGATTCCAAAGTCAGCAACCTGTCGATCGATTATGTACATCCGTTCAAGAATGCTTGGGTAATCGAAAGTGGACTCTTGTACACAATCAAGGATGTAAGCAATGACCAGGTCGTCAATGACTATGATAATAGCAGTCTAAGAAATCGCTTCGTATTTGATGAAAGAAACCTTGGCCTCTATACCTTGATCAAGAAGAATTGGGATAAGTTAAAGGGTCAGCTCGGAGTTCGATATGAAGGTTTTTGGTCAGAGAGTAGGTTCGAAAATACAGAAATACAGGTCGATCGGAGATTCCAAAACTTCTTTCCATCTGGTCATTTTACCTACCTGTTTAACGACAATGTAAGCGTGAATCTGGGCTACAATCGGAGAATTTCACGTCCCAGCCTTAGGCAGGTGAATCCCTTTTCTAATTCCTTTGATCGATTCTACAACCGCCAAGGAAATCCGAGTTTAAACCCCGAATATTCAAATAACATCGAGGTGAATTTTATAGGCAGTTTTGAAAAGTGGTCATTTACGCCGGCCGTTTTCTATCGACGAAAGACCAATTTGATCTTACCACTCTTTGTGAAAAGTGAGGTAGATAATACCATTCTACGCACATATGCTAATGACGGCAGCAGTCATGCATATGGAACGGAGCTTGCAGTTTCAATCTTTCCCTTCGATTTTCTTAGGACCACCTTCAATGGAAATTTTTACTTGGAGAATATAGATTCTGTGCACGATTCTGACCTGGGTTTCCTTCGTTTAGCAAATAGTAACGTGACCATTAAAAACCTGTTCAAGATTAATAAGAATCTAAATCTAGACATCACTTGGATCTATCGTGGAGCAAGCACGCGCAGATACAGCGAATCATTAGTGACCCAAAAATTTGATGCGGCACTGCGATGGAAGTTTATAAAAGGAAGAGCGAATCTAAGTCTCAGGGCCACAGATATCTTCGATACCTTCCAATCACAATCTATTTTGTATGGTGATGGTTTCGAGGAGGAATCGTTTCGAAAGAGGGAATCTAGGGTTGCATTTATTTCATTTACCTATCAATTTGCAAAGGGCGTTTCAAGTAGGAAGAGAAACCGTAAGAAAAGAGAGTTTGAAGGCGGAGCCAGGGAGTAAATCGCAATGCATTTTCAGAAAACCTTTTACCTGACTTACACTATTCTAAGGATATCTGTGTTCACGTGGGTTACATTTGACCATGACTAATCTGTGCTTCCTTGAAAGAGGTTTATCAGTCATCAAAGCACATAGATTTTCTTTAAGGTGGCCTGGCATTTCCTTATCATTAGTCAAAATTAGTGTGCCTTTGCACTTTTGGGTCTTTAGAAATATTATTTTTAGGCTTGATAAAGAATCAAATCTTAAGATGCTTTTTTAGGTGCAAACTTCACTACATTTCAGCTTCTAGACAATCCAATGTTACAAATAC
>CAZMYK010000765.1:0-2409 GCA_964570435.1 uncultured Saprospiraceae bacterium
TACTTGTATTCCTGGATGATGGCTCGGTCATCGTGGGCGAACGACTGGTCTTGCCTGTAGTACCTCACTTTTCGTTTATCAAGTTCTTGCTCAGTCCAACCAAAATGCGCTACCTGTGGGTCTGTAAAAGTCACCCAACTCAAATCCTTGCTCGAGTTTTTCTTTTTGAAAATGGGCACTAGGAGATTCCTCCAAACTTGCTGAACCATTTTTTCCGCACCATGTGATAACATATAAGATCCTGCGGCATCACCCATAGCGTAGATACTTGGGTTGCTAGTTCTAAGGTAGGCATCAACCTTAATCTTTCCCCCTTCTGTCACCTCCACCCCTGCTTCTCTTAGACCTAAGTTAGCTGTGTTAACAACTCTTCCAATAGACATCAAGGTTGCGGAGGAAGGAATGGATTGTGTACTTCCATCCTTGAATTGGATATGGGCTTGCCCATCACTATAGGATGAAACAGTCGCATTACATAACACATCTATGCCCTCATTTTCAAAGCAAGTCTGCAGGATCTCTGACACTTTTTCAGGCTCTTTCGTAAGTAACTTCTTTCCTCGATTGACTATGGTAACCTTGCTGCCAAGTCGAGAAAATGCCTGGCCAAGTTCGCAACCGATGGGTCCACCACCGATTACAGTCAAATGTTCAGGAAGTTCGGTGCAATCGAAGAATATGCTCTCGTTGTTATAGGTCCTAGTTGTCTCTGAACCTGGAATGTTGATCATTCTGGGACTCGAACCTGTGCACAAGAGGATGATCTTAGCTTGAAGTTTCTCACCATTGACCTCTACCATGTTTTTACCTACCAGCTTTGCCGCTCCAATGATGACTTCTTGCCCATGCCCTCGTAAGGCATCTGCATCTTCTTCGCGACGAATTTCATCTTGCTTTGCATGGATGTACTTCAAAACTTTTGTCATATCGGCCTTCCCATTGACACTTAGTCCAAAACTACTTGCCTTTCTAGCCTCATGAAAATGATTGGCAATGTGAATGAGTGCCTTAGACGGAACGCATCCAAAATTGGTGCAGTCTCCTCCAAAGTGGTCTTTGTTTTTTTCGATCAAGACGGACTTTAGTCCTAATTCACTTGCCCTACCTGCATTTCCTAGACCTGCACTACCTGCACCAATTACAATGACGTCATACTTTTTCATAGACTAAAAATAGCCTATTATTCTCTTGCCCTCCTCTAAAGAAACAGAGAGTGTAGTTTCTAGGACCAGTTTTTTAATTTGAGCAAACCGTATATTCTTGTCCCGTTTCTAAGATTGTCGAAGGAGGAGACACATTCCTATAAGAAATGGGCATCCCTTCATATGGCCATTCATAGCTATCTTTATGCCCTTCTGTGATTTTCGAAACTAACAATGGTATCACGAATTCCTTTTAACATGGATCTATCTGAAGCCATGTCAACAGGTAGAATGTTTTGCTATCGACCAAAAAAGCTAGTGATCGTAGCCCTAGCAATAATGTGCGCATTAGCCACAAACATAATCATTGCCGGTTGGGTGCCATTAGCAATAGGCAGGGCTTCCGTATCCAGGGCATAGACTGTGAAATGATAAGCATGCGCTGGATCTCCGGGTGGCGGACAGGCACCACCATATCCCACACTTCCATAGTCATTCAGACCGTGAATACAGGACTCAGGGTAGTCTGAGATCCCAGCCTCAAATTCATTTACATCTGCAGGAATATTAGCCACACACCAGTGCCACCAGCCACTTACAGTTGGGGCATCGGGATCGAAGCAGGTTACTAGGAAGCTTTTACTTCCTTCTGGAGGATTCTCCCAACTAAGGTGGGGGGACACATTTTCGCCACCCGCTCCAAAGTTGTGGTAAACATGTTTTTTGGTCATCTGGGATGCCAGATCTTTGCTGCTCAGCTTAAAATTATTCATAGGGCCTAGTGCTATTTTTAATGAAAATAAATTCTAAAATCAAAATAGGAAAAATTGTATAGGCAAGAGGTGAAATTGCTATTCTTTTGAGTATTGATCCGATGCATATTTGCATTGTTAAATAATTAATCAGTAAATAAAATAGAAGTATGAAATACATTAAATTCCTGACACTAGCCCTAGCCTTGGTAGTAAGCTTAAATCTTTCAGCGCAAACTAGCAACAAAGATGTTACCATTATTGAATTGACACAGGTTGAAGGAGAGTTTGAGACCCAAGACCTAGACTTGAAGCCTGGTAAGTATCAATTTAGAGTTGTGAATAAGAACGTTACAAAAGATGTTGGTTTTCTAATACAAGCTGAAGCAGATGCGAAGAAAGACCCTATGAAGACAGCGGTTGAGAATTCGTTTACAAGTGCCTTGGTTAAGAAAGGTGAGGCCCAATATACAGGGGTAGTGGATTTGACGGCAGGTGACTATGTGTATAGCTGT
>CAZMYK010000766.1:0-2403 GCA_964570435.1 uncultured Saprospiraceae bacterium
GGGCAATGTTCATAGACCTGCTTCTTCCATTGTATGAATGAGCGGAAGGACCTATACCTAGGTAGGGCTTGGCCCGCCAATAATTGGAATTGTGCCTAGCTTCTTTACCTGGTAATGAGTAGTTCGAAATCTCATAGTGCTCATAGCCATGAGATTCTAGGTAGTCAATACCCATATCAAATTGCTCCATCACGTAATCGTCTGCTGCCTCTACCTCCTTGCCCTTAGCCACCCAGCGAGCTAGTGCCGTACCTTCTTCCACCGTCAAGGCATACATCGAAATATGGGGCACTCTTAATCCACCTATGATTTCCAAATTCTCCAGCCATCTGTCATGACTGGAACCAGGAATTCCAAATATTAAGTCAAGTGAAATACTGTTAAAACCGAAGGACTTTGCATCCCTTATGCACCTCAATGACTCTTCTGCGTTATGTGCTCTGTTCATCCAGCGCAGCTCATCTTCGAAAAAGGACTGGACACCTATACTTAGTCGATTCACGCTGCTTTTCGACAGTGCGTCCAACTTTTCTTCGGTTAAATCATCAGGGTTGGCTTCCAATGTAATTTCAGCCGAATCATCAACGGCGAAATTTTGGTTGATTGCCTCGAATATCTGGTCAAGTTGCTCCCCTGTCAATAGGCTTGGTGTCCCACCTCCAAAGTAGATAGTTTCCACTTGCTCTGCCTCGAGATAGGTAGCTCTAAGTGCAATTTCTTTGCAAATGGATTGGACCATCTCACTTGTTTTCTTCCTTGAAGTAGAAAAGTGAAAATTGCAATAGTGGCAAGCCTGTTTGCAAAAAGGAACATGGATGTATATACCTGACATTGATCTGATACGTTCTAATCAGCAAAAGTACCTATTTTGTGCGGATAGTGAATTTCATGAAGCTGATATCGATTATTGCATTTATTTCTTGTGTCAATTTTGCATTCGGGCAGCAAACGAATTATTTCATAAAGGTAGAAACGGAAGACAAGGATCTAAAAGAACGGTGGAAAGACCAACGCATGGATAGCCTTAGCCTGCTTCTTGATCTTAATAAGGTCTTAATGGAACTACAAGCATCAGCCTTCCTTGAAGCGTCAATGGACAGCCTTCGCTTCATTGATTCTGTGGCCTACTTCAGTATCCACAAGGGACCCAAGTATGAGTTCGGTGAAATCGATATTGAAGAGAGTTCGACCAGTATTCTGGGAAAAGCTGGCTACCAAGCCTCAACCATCAGAGGGAAAAACTTAGATGTCTCCTTCATCGGCAAGATGTTCGAAGATGTTATCAAGGTTTTAGAAAACAATGGATTTCCCTTCGCTTCCATCAGCTTAGAGAAATATGAATTCGATGATGCAAGGTTTTCGGCGAATCTCACCATCAGAAAAGGCAGAATGATCACCATTGACACGTTTAATCTTTACGGACTAGATCTGATCAACAAAACCTACTTATACAATTATCTTCAGATTCAACCTGGAGATGTCTATAACGCAGAAGAAATTCTCAAAATCAAAACACGGATCAATAATCTGCCCTTTTTACAACTTACTTCAGACCCAAGTATCCGATTTATAGGCGAAAAGGCCATTATTAATTTGAAATTGCAAGAAAAGAACGCCTCTCGATTTGACTTCATCATCGGTATTCAACGCAATTTGAATGACCAGCAACGCTTGACCATCACTGGAGACGTTAATTTTGAAATCCAAAATAAATTAAAGCAAGGTGAACAGCTATCCATAAAATTTGAGCGCCTAAAGCAAGAAACACAGCGGTTTGACTTTAATTTTCAATACCCTTTCTTGTTTAATCTACCATTTGGATTTGATTCTGAGTTCAACCTTTTTCGAAACGAGAACAAGAATCGTGACTTGAATTTCAGCTTCGGAGTTCTCTACCAGTTGAAGGCCAACAACTTCTTGAAAGCATTTTACAACATTCAAAGCTCTCGTCTTATAGAAATAGATACTCAGAGTGTAATTCGGTCTGGAAGGCTACCTAGTCGACTTGATGTGGCGACCAACAATTTCGGCCTACAATCAAATTGGCAGAACTTAGACTACCAGTTTAATCCAAGAAAGGGATATAGAATTATACTTCGAGGTACTGCAGGTCAGAAAAATATCATCCCATCTAACGCCATCCTAGGCTTAGAATCTGAAGAGGTCAATTTCAGCCTTGCCTACGACACGGTGGATCTTACAAGTTACCAATTTAAAGTCGACCTTTATTCAGAGTTTTATCTTCCAATAGGTCAACGTTCGACCATCAAGGCCTCTGCCAAAATGGAAAAAATCTTTGCTGAAACCAAGGTCTTTGAGAATGAATATTTCCGCTTGGGAGGCAATAGGTTGCTTAGAGGCTTCGACGAAGAATCCATTTTTGCAGAATTCTATGGAGTGGCT
>CAZMYK010000767.1:0-2401 GCA_964570435.1 uncultured Saprospiraceae bacterium
ATGATTCCGATGCCAAGGCCTATTTCTGCTTCCTAGGAGCGCCAGGGCTTCCGATGTTGGAAGAAGGCCACGCCGGATTTAAGAAGGTAGATGCTTGCACAGATTTGATTGTTATTACAGCTAAGCCTGAAGATGCCTCACCCATCGAAGGGCTGACCACCTTGGGACAATTGATGGAAGGCCAGAGCCCTCAGAACAATACAGAGGCGACTGATCCAGGAGACACAGCTGTCATTATTTATACCTCAGGGACAACAGGTAAGCCAAAGGGAGCTGAACTCACACACTCCAACCTCTTACTGAATGCCATAGTGTCGACGGACATTACCAACACAGAGACAGAAGATATACAGTTGATCGTCCTTCCCCTCTTCCATATTTTTGCAATGACCTTCCTAATGAATGCCGGAATCTACAAGGCCAGCACCAGCGTATTGCTTGCTCGCTTCGATGCAGAGGCGGTACTCGCACTAATGAGTAAGCACAAGGTTTCCATTTTCGCAGGAGTTCCCACAATGTATTGGGGTCTACTCAATTATGAAAATACCAGCTTCGATCTAGCTGAAATCGCTTCTAATCTCAAAATATGCGTCTCGGGAGGTGCCTCCTTGCCACTTGCGGTACTAGAGGGTTTTGAAGAAAAATTCAAGGTTGAAATCTTAGAAGGCTATGGTATGTCAGAAGGATCGCCAGTGGTGACCTTTAACCAGAAAGAGACTGGTCGCAAACCGGGTAGTATTGGTACGCCAGTTTGGGGCATCGAGGTAATGGTGGTCGATGAAGATGACAACGAAGTTCCCGTAGGCGAAAAAGGAGAACTGATCTACCGAGGCCACAATGTCACCAAGGGTTACTACAAGAGGCCTGAGGTCAATAAGCGGGTAATAAGAAATGGGTGGCTCCATTCCGGCGACGTTGCCACTAAGGATGAAGATGGTTTCTACTACATTGTGGACCGCACCAAGGACATGATCATACGCGGAGGTCTGAATGTCTACCCAAGAGAGGTAGAAGAAGTCATTATGCAACACGATGCAGTGTCCCTTGTAGCAGTAATTGGCGTCCCAGATGAGCAATATGGTGAAGAAATTAAGGCCTTTGTCGTTCTTAAAGAAGGATTTTCTCCTACTGAGGAGGACGTCCGTTCCTTTACAAAGGAAAGAATTGCTGCCTATAAGTATCCTAGGACAATTGACTTCCTTGATGCCCTTCCGATGAGCGCTACGGGTAAGATCTTAAAGAAAGAGCTAAGGAAGTAAGGGCTCGAGCACGTATTCTACTCTTAGGGCCTTGCTTCTGCGGATTTCTAGTTTCAATTGATTTACCTGCCTCATTTTGAGTTCTTGGTCTATGTAAAGTTTGGTCTTGTAAGATGCATTCTCAGACGACAAAAAGGTTAACGCGGGAGCGACTTCTTCCAAGTCGAGGAATTTGTCATTGAGTTGAATTTTGCCACCGTTTTCACCAAGGTAGATGTGGCCAAAGGACTTGTCGTAGGTCAATTTCGTCAATTGCTCCACCCCTGGAAGTTCTACATTGACTTGGTCCTCATAGTTTCTAATGACGGTGATCGTCATAAAGAAGAAGAGGAGCATGAAAATAATGTCAGGCAGGGCTGAAGTGTTGATTGCAGGAAGGGCCTTCTTTTTCATAGTATTAGAATTTGTATTCAGCTTCTGAAATGGTGATTGGTATTACCTTGCGAACGAGGTTTTGCTCTTGCTGATCAACCGTGGCAAAAGAAACACCAAAATTAAGCATGGAGTATTCATCGTAGAGCTCTCGATAGGCGGCCTTGATTTCAGAATACACCTCCATATATATCTGGTAGTTGATGTCAGCATCATGCTGGATGGAAACAACTGCTTGGCTGGGAGAGTGTGGTCGGAGGGCTGACTGATCAGGGTTACTCACAAAGTTCTTAATGGACTCTTTCACTTCACTAATGGAAATCAGACTTCCTTCGAACAGGACTTCTTGATTGATATTAATTCTGATTACACCGACATTCCGCTCATGCATTTGCCCGACAGGTCCCTCGTAGAATTCTGGAAGTATGACACTGAGTCCTCGATCATCGTATATGCTTGTAGTGGTGAGGAAGAAGATTAGAAGGAGGAAGGCTATGTCGGCCATCGAACCTGCATTGATTGCTACTATTTTTCTTGACTTCTTCATAGGCATCTTTACACTAAGAGATGGTGTGAAGTGCTGTTTTGGTGTTTGGAGTTGGTAAATAGGCTACTTGGGAGATTGGGTTTGGAGGCACTAAATACTATGAGAACCAAATAACCGGCAAATCTAAGCACCTAACTCAAAACACATATCGAACAAAATTTGAGTAATTAATATAGTACTCCCTAAAGTTCGGCCATTTAAGCTCGATATCTAGTTTGTTTAA
>CAZMYK010000768.1:0-2394 GCA_964570435.1 uncultured Saprospiraceae bacterium
TCGAAGAATAGAACACTTGCTTACTTTCATATTCTTCTGGGTCAAAGGCAATTTTTGGTTTCCTATAGACATCAGAATCACCAGACTTGGGATCAAATGTGTAAATCGTGCCAGGAGTCTTGTAGTTTGAAAATGAAAAATAAAGGGTCTCATTTTCTTTCTTACCTCCGAATCCACCAGCACTACCCACACCTGGAAGCTCCACTTCTCTCACTAGTTTTCCAGAATAGTCATATTGCTTGACCTGTGACACTGCATCAACCATATATTCAGTAAAAAAGTAGCCACCTCCAGTACTAGGACTCAAAACATTCTCTGTCTCTGGAATAAAGTCCACCCAATTGGCTTGGCCTGGTGCGCCGGCGTCTACAGTAACAATCTTCTGATTTGGCGCCTCAAAGTTGGTCACCAAGAAGAGCTTAGATCCTTCATTTTCTATCACGTAGGTGTCGGAGTCAGTGTTATCTTGGATGGTAACAATGGGTCCATTTTCTTCAAGATTCTTAATAAAGAGCTTATTACCCGAGGTAGAAACAGAAGCTGATATAAATAGAAACTTACCGTCTTCGGTTACTCTACCTCCAACATACCTGTGCTTCTCTGAATCTTTACCACCAAAAACGAGCTCATCCTCAGATTGCTTCGTTCCCAACTTGTGGTAATACAACTTATGTTGATCAGTCTTTGCAGAAAGTTCACTTCCCTTTGGTTTGTCATAGCTAGAGTAGTAAAAGCCTTCATTCAATTTCCACGAGATTCCACTGAATTTCACATCGACTAGGGTGTCTTCCATAATCTCCTTACTTTCAGCATCAAGTACGATGATCTTCCTCCAGTCACTACCTCCTTCTGAAATCGAATAGGCAGCGAGTTTTCCGCTTTTAGAAAAACGAAGACCACCAAGAGAAACTGTTCCATCCTCACTAAAGGTATTCGGATCTAAGAATACTTCCTCTTCGCCATCATCACCTTGCTTTCTCCAGACCACGTACTGATTTTGCAGACCATCATTTTTATAGAAGTAGGTGTAGTCACCTTCCTTATAGGGCGCACTGATCTTCTCATAGTTCCACAATTTCTCCAACCTTTGCTTAAGTTCGTCTCTATATGGAATCTTATCAAGCAGGCTATAAGTGACTTCATTTTGCGATTTCACCCACGCTCCAGTTTCTTCGGACATGTCGTCCTCTAACCATCTATAAGGATCAGCCACTTTAGTTCCAAAGTAGTCAGTTACGGTGTCCACCTTCGTTGTTTCTGGATATGTCAATTTTTCAATTTTAAGTTCCTCTTCTTGTGGTTGACAAGAAGCCAGTAATATAATAAGGAATAGTAATAGGGGAAGTGTTTTCATTGTTTGCAGCTTTTGCTATCAAATGTATGAAAAGCTCATGTGTTATTTATTTCGTTCGTCGAAAATCCGTACTTTTGCGACAAATAAAAGGACTAAGTAATGGGGAGAGCATTTGAATATAGGAGGGCGGCAAAGGAGAAAAGATGGGCTAAGATGTCTAAGATATTTCCTAAATTGGGAAGGTCAATCACTGTTGCCGCAAAAGAGGGTGGACCTGATCCTGACATGAATTCAGCCCTCCGACTTGCCATTCAGAATGCGAAGGCTGCAAACATGCCCAAGGATAATATTGAGAACGCCATCAAGCGGGCTTCTGGTAAGGATGCCGAAAATTTCGAGGAAGTCAATTATGAAGGAAAGGGTCCTCATGGAGTCTTAGTCTATGTGGAATGTGCGACTGACAACACGACGCGGACAGTAGCCAATGTGAAGTCCTACTTCAATAAGTCTGGCGGTACAATGGTGCCGAATGGAAGTCTTGAATTTCTTTTCGACCGTAAAGCTGTTATTGAGTTTGCCAAAACTTCTGAAATGGATATGGAGGAATTAGAACTGGAGCTCATAGACTACGGCTTAGAACGTTTTGAAATCGATGAGGAGACCATTTATGCTTATGCAGACTATACTAATTTCGGTAACTTAAATGAGGGCCTAGAAAAATTAGGTATAGAAATTGCAACTGCTAACTTGCAAAGAATACCGAATGCTCCAAGTGATTTTTCTGATGAGCAGATGGTAGCCATTGAGAAATTGATTGACAAAATAGAGGAAGACGACGATGTACAAGCAGTGTACACAAACCTTGCTTGACAATTTGAAAGATAAATAGCATTATCCTTGGATAATTGGGGTAAATTTGACTTTATTTACGTCTTAATAATTTAATAGGGGCCATCTCAAAAATCGATTTTGAGCTTTTGAATTCTACAGTCAGGACTGCTTAATGACTTTCCTAGAAACTAGCACCCTAAAGCTGTGATCTAGTTATCCAGAATGTCAAGAACTTCGATACTGTTCGAACGCATAACATACTTGCAAAT
>CAZMYK010000769.1:0-2393 GCA_964570435.1 uncultured Saprospiraceae bacterium
TAGGAATCCATGTTTTCGAGCAGAAGATCGGCTCGACTGCAATTTATGAAGCCATTTCCACCAGCCCACCTGTCCTTGCTCAACTTCCACCCAATCCCGAACCAAGCCTACGAATTGCCGGGGGAAGCGTAAGTCTGGTCAATAGACTTCATGATGAAGTAGGATCGGAATTCATTGTTCTAGGCAAGACCGTTACTGAGATAGCTGAAATGAAGGAAGGCCTGAAAGTGATGCTTCATGATGGAGGCCAATTATATGCAGGGATGGTGGTTTCAACGCTACCGCCCTATCTTTTCTCTAGATGCATAATGTGCTCTCCTGCATTGCAAGAAGAATTTTATGAAGTTGCTAGTCAAACGCATACCTGGATGGGAGAGTCCATCAAAGTTTCATTGACCTACGAAGAACCCTTCTGGAGAAATCCTGGGCTAAGCGGGACAATTTTTAGCAATGTTGGACCTATTTCTGAAATGTATGATCACAGCAATATTGAGGACAATAAATATGCCTTGAAGGGCTTTCTTTCTGGAACTTATTGGAGCGTGAGCCAGAGTGAAAGACTAGAAATAGTCCTTAAGCAACTAAGGAAGTACTACGGTATGGCTGTGGATGATTTTACGAAGTATGAAGATTGTGCATGGAAGAAAGAAGAAAATACCTTTCTGGCCTACACGAGGGATGTCCTCCCCCATCAGAACAATGGGCATGATCTGTACGGGAAAAGTTATATGCATGATCGATTGTTTATCGCTGGAAGTGAAACTTCTAAGGTCTTTCCTGGCTACATGGAGGGGGCAGTCGCAAGTGCAAGAGAAACAGCAGACAAAATAGTGAAGTGAAACGACACATAGACCATATTGTATATTGCGTACCTGACCTTAAAGATGCCATTGATGATCTCTACGAGAAGACTGGAGTTCTGCCAGTAGCAGGTGGACGACATATGACGGAAGGTACCAGAAATGCGCTTCTTAATCTAGGGGACGGGTGCTACCTAGAAATCCTAGCAATTGACGTAGAAAACTTGAGGGTCGAAGCTCCTCGTTGGATGGGGATTGATCTCATTACAGGACCCAGGATTTGTCGTTGGGCTTTGAAGACGGACAATGCTAAGGAAGACGCAGAAATACTACGGCAGTATAATTCGCAGATGGGTGAAATCAGACCCGGAAGTCGGAAGAAATCAGATGGGACTATTCTCGAATGGGATCTAGTAATGCCGCTCAGCGACCCAGAGGTGGAGCTTGTGCCCTTTCTGACTGATTGGAGCAGGTCTGATGCCCATCCGACAGATTCTCTGCCTGAAGCATGCAAACTGATTCGCTTAGAGTTCAGACATCCAAATCCATCTTCAGTAGCGGAAATTTTGAGCTATTTTAAAGACGACATTGACCTAAATAAGGGCATTGATGAGTCCATACATATATTCATAGACACACCAAAAGGAATTGTAAAGTTATGATGAAGAAAATTTTGATAAGCCTAGTGGCAGTCTGCGTTTTAATTTCCTGCGAAGAGGCCGAGACTAAAATTTCTGCAAGCGATGAAAAAGCTGCTAGTCCTGCTGAAGTAGTTTTAGCAGATGCCTTGATGGCGCATGGGGGTGATCGATATGATAAGGCACACTACGAATTTACATTTAGAGAAAAATTATATCGCTTCCAAAATAGTGGAGAGCATTATCAATATAAGGTTCGGTACTCAAAGAACGATACTCTTTTCGAAGACTTTCTGAGCAATGAGGGTTTTAGTCGCAAAGTAAATGGGGTTTCGATGGAGCTATCTAGCAAGCAAGAGACAGACGGGCGAAATAGTATAAATTCCGTCATTTATTTTGCAACGCTCCCACATAAGCTAAATGATCCAGCCGTGAATATGAAGTACATCGGGACTAAGAAGATTAAAGTTGAAGACTATGACGTGCTCCACATCACATTTGATCAAGAGGGCGGTGGCGATGATCATGACGATAACTATTACTATTGGATCAATAGGAAAAGCAAGCTGATTGATTTTCTTGCCTACGACTATACTGTGAATAAGGGAGGGGTCAGATTTAGGACTGCGCATAATAAGAGGTGGGTAGACGATATTGTGTTTCAGGACTATGTGAATTTCAAGGCTCCCGTGGGAACTGCCTTAGCGGACTTGCCTCGACTTTGGGAAGACGGAAAGCTCGAAAAATTGTCTGATATTAATACAGAAAGGGTGAAATCGTTAAGTAGCAGGGAATAATTGCTATTTATTAGGAGGATCCGAGGACTTATATTTGTAGTAAATAAATAGATTATGAGAACGATACAATCAAATAAGGAATTCAACGATTTAGTAGCGAGTGGAAAGCCGATGCTGCTTGACTTTTATGCGGACTGGTGCGGACCTTGCCAGCAATT
>CAZMYK010000770.1:0-2378 GCA_964570435.1 uncultured Saprospiraceae bacterium
TGGACAAAAACTGCCTCTAAATCAAAAAAGAAGGCTTGACCAACGAGCAGCTCATATCAATGCCCTACACTTAAAGTACAAAAAGAAGGGCTATAAGGACCACACTGTGATAGCCTTGCATGTGGATTCAGCAGGAAAGGGTGCACGTAAGGATGTTTTCTTTTACCACCATAAGAACTCTAAGCGAGGCAAAGAATTAGCACACAACATCCACAAGACTTTCAAAAGCAAATACGATAGATTTCAGAAAGGTCGTGGATACAAGGGGACCATTAGGAGCAGGGGTCTACATATGATCAACCACACGAATCCTCCGATCGTCTACATCGAACTTGCTAATATTCAGAATCCCCAGGATCAAAAAAGGATTCTTTTGAATTCAAATAGACAGGCCCTAGCCAATTGGATTTTTCAAGGCGTCATCAAGTAGCAAGTTACAACCTCTTAGTTCTGCATTATCCATGCGACCTAGAACTTGGAAATACTTTTCTTGATTCGAAATACCGAGATCTTGTGTTTCGATAAAGCAACAGGTGTCCAAATTAGCTAAGTCTACAATCTTGATAATGCCTGTCTTCATGGTTTTCTGCTGAGCAAATGGATCGGTTAATTCACCTATCACCACTTTCTTGGTGCTCGCTGTCAGATACCACTTGCCATCCTTAGAATAGGATTGCGAAAGCAATTCTGTCATTCCATATTCTGACTGAATTCTTTTAAGCTTCCAAGCCATCTTGAGCTTTGTTAGAATTTCTTCCTTACTGAAGTCTACCTTAGAATTCTTCATACCTCCTGTTTCAATAATCACTAATTCTGGAAAACTAACCCTAATTTGGCTAAGATTCAACAACGCAAAACTAACACCAAACAAGACAGTGGGTATACGATGTTCTTGATTATATTCTAGTACCCTTTGCAGGTCCTCTTCTCTATCGAGGTAGTAAGCAGAATCCTTATTGGTGCTTTGTCGAATAAAATAATCAACCATGGTGATTAAGGATGAGTCCACTCGGCCTTGGTAGCCAGGTAAAACGGCCAGGAAGCAAAATTTTTCAACTTGCCCATGAAACTCCTCAAATCCCCTCTTGCAATTTTCCAAGTAATAGTCAATGTCCCTAACAAGGTGTCGAGACCTTGTGCTTCCAGTCGTCCCGCTACTGGAAAATACTCGCTCTTCCTTCCATTCTCCAGTCTTGATTTCTTCACTTTTGAAAAATTCGATAGGCAAAAACGGGATCTGATCAATGGTAAATACAGAATTAATGGTGCATTCTAGCAAGTTGCAGTACTTTCTATAAAAGGTATTATGTAAGTATTGAAACCTAAAAGATTCGAGACTTAAGCTCATGAATTCCTCCTCATATAAAGCTTCAGAGCGATTAAGCTTTAGGATTCTTTCCCGTAAATTTTTTCTAACTTCTATGTAAGCTGACATTTTTACTTCGTTATTAATAATAACAAGACATAAATACTTAATTTTATGAACATGAGGCGCTTAATAATACTTCTCTTTTTTGGAATACTTCTGCATTCTTGCATCAATGCACCAGATTATCCTGATGAGCCTGTAATTGAGTATCTAGGCCTAAGCAAGAACACAATCCAACAAGGAAGCCTCCCAGTAGATTCTTTGTTCTTGAGACTTGCCTTCACCGATGGTGATGGTGACCTAGGTCATAATCCCCAGGATACTAATAAAAATGTATTTATCAAGGACCTAAGAACTGGCAACTTTCAAGACAAATTCAAGACTCCATTCATTCCGGAAGAAGGTATTGGCAACGGCATCACAGGAGAAATTGAATTGTTGCTGTATACGACTTGCTGCCTTTTTCCTGACCCATCAATTCCACCTTGCAGTGCTCCTCAGAGCTTTCCTTTAGATACCATAGTCTATGAGATTTACATCAAGGATAGATCTGGAAATCTAAGCAATAAAATTAAAACAGAACCCATTATTATTAGGTGTATTCCATAGGATTATTAAATTTATGGAACATTACTACGCTAAATCTAATTTTAATGACGAAATCAACTCGATTCGCATTCTGCACTTTCTTGTGCGCGATGCTCACTATGCAGCTCCTTTCTCAAGGATTTCAACCGCCAGCAAGTAGAGCAGCAGATCGGGCTGAAGCTTTTAAGAAAAGAGAAGCACTCAAAAAATCTTCACCAATTCAAATTCCATTTACTAACGTAGGCCCAACAGTGATGAGCGGCAGGGTTGTAGATATCGAAGTTAATCCTGAAAATCCACACATATTTTATGTTGCATATGCCTCTGGAGGGCTATGGAAAACTGTTAACAACGGCACTACCTTTGATCCTATCTTTGACAATGAGGCGGTAATGACGATCGGTGATTTTGATGTTCACTG
>CAZMYK010000771.1:0-2377 GCA_964570435.1 uncultured Saprospiraceae bacterium
AATGCAAAGTTCTGGTATGTAAAATATATGAACTATGACATGGAAGTAGGGCAGAATTATGCCGAATCTTGTGACATTGCCTTGCAACTTTTGGAAGAAGATGGCAAGTATGAGATTTCTGCTTTCGAACACAATACTTCTAGCTCTGATTTCGCACTCGCTTTTAACGGAGAGCAAATGATGTATAGTTCATTTCGAACTGATCTAAATCCTGATTCCAGAGCTAAGAATAGGTCGCTCATGAAGAATAGTGGGAACCAAGTTTTTGAAATTAAAGAAGATCAATCTATGTTACTTCGTAAGATGGTGAACTCTACTCATCATATGGGCCCCATCTCATATGCTGAAGATTCTAAGCTTGTGGCGTACACAAAAAATAACTTTAAAGACGGAGTCAGATTCGTAAAAGCCGATGATACGAATATGTCTTTATTTCTTGCAGAACGAACTGCAAATAACGATGACTTGACTAAAGAGAGGCCATTCCCATATAATGAAACGGGTTTTTCCACCGGTTTCGCGTCCCTAGCGAACGAAGGAAAACTAATGTATTTTGCATCTAACCGCCCAGGTGGTTTTGGTGGTTTTGACCTGTATATGTCGCAGTTCAAGGAGGGAGCTTGGTCTATTCCTGTAAATCTTGGACCGAATGTAAATTCTGCCGGTAATGAAATATCTCCCTACTTTAACGAGGAGGAAAACTTCCTTTTCTTCGCTTCTGATTACAGGGCAGGACTAGGTGGTTTTGATAACTTTATCGCCGAAAGAATTAGCGCTCTAGAATATACAGAAGCAATAAATATGGGAAAGGGTGTAAACTCAGCTTCTGATGACTACTACTTCACCATATCTCCGAGTGATGGACTCTACTACTTTACCTCTAACAGAATGGGAGGCACTGGTAATGATGATATCTACTATGCAACACCTGCTATGCAAGAGTTGTTGGCAGAAGAAGAAGTTCCGGAGGCCATTAATCTTGATGAAATGGCAGTGCATAGTTCAGCTAGTACTACGACTAATGCTTCCTTAGCAAGTATGAGCGATCCAAAGTTTTTCCTTGCTGATAATTCATTCTCAATGGAGGATGCGAGATTACTAGCTAAGAACGACTTAATTCTATCAGCTCCGCCTTCAAAGGTGTACTACGTGCAAGTAGCTTCTCTTAGCAAGACAAAGGGGAATGTGGGTAGCTTCAAAAGACTTACCAACCTAGGTAACCTATACAAAGTACATAAGTCATCTGCAACCAAAATTAGACTAGGCTACTACTATGATAGGAATGAGGCCTCTAAGGTGCTGAGTTCTGTCAAAGGCCTGGGTTATAATGATGCCTTTATCGTTCACGAGCCCTTGTTGACATCTGAATTGGAGCTAGTTGGTGATTCCAAGAATGGAAATAGTGCTGGTTCTTTTTCAAGCACATTCCGACCTGCTCCTGCAGTGAGTAATTACAAGGTAAGGTTGGCCTCATACACTGATCCACTGTGGTTTGACATTTCACGTGTAAACGATCTAGGAGAAATCGAGCAATGGACGAAGGGTCAGTATACTATCTTCATATTGAGCGGATATGGAAGTCTTGAAAATGCAAACAAGGCAATGATTAGAGCAAAAAATAGAGGATTCAAAGAGGCCCATGTTGTAATGGACAACAATGGTTACTTAGAGAAGATCAAGAATAATTAGTTACAATAAATAATGTTAGAAGGGTAGTGGAGCAATCTGCTACCCTTTTTTTAATGCATTCTATCACCGCGGAGCTCCATTGATCGAAGAAGATCTGCTTCAAAGACTAGATATTCACTCCACCTGCTCATTGCCTTTTCTTCACCACCAACTTGCTTAGCTAGGTCAATAAATAGTCGGTAATGTCCAGCCTCAGAGACCATGAATTTATGATAAAATTCTTTAAGCTCGTCGTCAGAAATATTTAGAGATAGCAGTCGAAATCTCTCACAACTTCTGGCTTCAATTAGAGCACAAGTCAGCAACTTTTCCAAAAGGCGGTCGGCAGGAGAGCCTCCTTTCTTTTGAAACTTCATTAAACCATTTACATATTGGTCCTTTCTTTGATGTCCCAATTTGAGGTTGCGGGCCTTCAACTCCTTCAGTACCATTCTAAAGTGACCCCATTCCTCTGTTACAATCGGAGCTAGTGCGTCGACAAGATCTGTTTGGTCAGGATATTGGCTAATCAATGAGATGCAAAATGTGGCGGCCTTCTGTTCACAATAGGCGTGATCAGTAAGGATGTCTTCTATAGAAATTTCAGCAAGATTCACCCACCGTGGATCAGTGGGTAGTTTTAGTCCTAGCATCTTATAGATTTTCCAAACAATCTATTTGTTTCATGATCACATCTACATTATACACT
>CAZMYK010000772.1:0-2374 GCA_964570435.1 uncultured Saprospiraceae bacterium
CGTCCCATGCTCCTTTTTCATTCTCGGTCTCGTGATGTACCGCTGCTTCTGTTGCCATGTTTTATTGTCTAATAATTATCTATACAATAACAAAAATACAAATAGGTAGACCCACAAAAGGTCAACGAAGTGCCAGTAGTGCAAGACCAACTGGAATCTTCTTTTTCTTTGATTTGTAAATTCAAATTTTAAAGTAAAGGCGTGTAAAAGAGCCACTATCAAAGCAGCAATCCCACCTATTATATGTGCTGCATGTACAGCTGTAATGACATAAAGAAAGGATCCAGATGGATTAATCTTTAAGTCCACTCCCATATTGAAGAGAGCCATCCATGCCTTGTATTGAAGAACAACAAAGGCCAATCCTAGGATAAAACTGATCGCAAGGCCACCCTTGTACAATACCTCTTTTTGTCTTTTATATCCATTGTAGGCTACCTGGAGTGTCACACTGCTACTTAATATTACAACCGTACTTACGATGAATAAGTCTGGGAGTCTAAATTCAAGCCAGTTGCCTGCCGCCTGTCTAACAATATAAGCGCTAGTCAAAGCGCCAAACATCATCGTGATGCTTGCCATAGCAGTCCAGAGGCCAAACAGCTGAGGATTAATTCTATTTCTACCATTGATGCTCATTGCTTCCATTTCTTATATTATTGCACCGATATAGTAAGTGATCAAAATAAAAGGTAGGTAGGCAAATGAGCTAAACATCAGCATCATCGCCGACTTCTTGTCTGCTTTTTGGAAGAAATTCCAAGAAAATGCAACATATATCAAGCTCAATAGGCATGCAATCACGCAAGCTCCTGCAGCAATCTCACCGTTAATGAATGGCAACCACGAAATCCCTACTAAGGGAATAGCTGCAATTAGTGAGTATAAGCCTATTCGTGCGTCCAACTTTTGCTCCTTGACGGGCAGCAACTTGAAACCTGCCTTGTGATAGTCTTCGAATCCTACCCATCCAATTGCCCAGAAATGAGGCAATTGCCAAAGGACTTGAATAAGAAAAAGGACAATTGCTAGGGTACTAATGTATCCTTGAATAGCCGCCCCACCTATTAAGATAGGAAGTGCGCCTGGAAGTGTACCAACTAAGACTGCAACTGGTGAAAATCGCTTCATCGGCGTATATAAGAAGGCATAGAGTACCAAAGAAATCATACCCAAGAATGCCGTCAAGGGATTAAACATCCCTAGAATAGTAATTCCGACCAGGCTCATGAGCCCAGCAGCAAGTACTGCTTCTGATGTCGTAATTCGGCCGGTGACAACTGGTCGATTCTTGGTCCTTTCCATCAAGATATCATAGTCCTTCTCTAGGACTTGATTCAGGGCATTTGCAGCCCCGGTCACAAGCATTCCTCCTATAAATAATAGGAAACCACCTAGCCATGATGTACCACCAAGAATAAGGTAGGCGAGTACGGCAGAAAAAACAACTGTCAGACTTAGCTTAAATTTAATTAGTAAGCCATAGTCCGTCAACTTCTGCGAAAATCCCGCTGGATGATATGTCGTTCTTGCTTTAGCCATTAGTGTGAATCTCCTGCAGCTATTTCTTCCTCAGTCAGTGGTATATGTTGTGGCACATAGTCAATGCCATCTTTACCATAGTCATAAGCCCATCTGTGTACTACAGGCAATTTACCTTCCCAGTTACCATGACCGGTCTTGATCGGTGTCGTCCATTCTAGGGTCGTTGCCTTCCAAGGATTCTTTGTTGTCATCTTCTTACCCTTCCAGATGCTATAGAAGAAGTTAATAACAAACAAAATCTGAGCGGCAAACACAACTATCGCTGCTATCGTTATGAACTGATTCAATGCTGAAAAGTCATCAAAAGAGTTGAAAGTATCGAAGCTATAATATCTCCTCGGTACACCAGCAAGACCAATGTAGTGCATAGGCCAGAATACAGCGTAAGCTCCAATCATTGTGATCCAAAAGTGGATCTTTCCAAGTGTTTCATTCATAAACCTTGCATACATCTTAGGGAACCAATGATAGATTCCTGCAAACATTCCAAAGAATGCGGCTACTCCCATTACAATGTGGAAGTGTGCTACAACAAAGTAGGTATCGTGCATCTGGATATCAATTGCAGAGTTTCCTAGAAAGATACCTGTTAATCCACCTGAGATAAACATTGAAACAAAGCCAATAGCAAATAGCATTGGCGTATTGAGCCGTATATTTCCCTTATACAAAGTCGTTATCCAGTTGAAAACCTTGACGGCTGACGGAACAGCTATGATTAGTGTAAATACTACGAAGAAATTTGATATAAAAGGATTCACCCCAGACATAAACATATGGTGCGCCCATACAATGAAGGACAGGAAGCCAATTGCCAGGATCGAAAAGA
>CAZMYK010000773.1:0-2369 GCA_964570435.1 uncultured Saprospiraceae bacterium
CTTTTTGCTCTGCTCTTTTCACAGCTTTTTCGGCTGCTCTGATCTGGCCAAAGGAGTTGAAAGCGATGCTCAAGAAGAGGACTGTCATTATATACTTCATACGTATCTTTATATGTTGGTCATTGTTTAACCTGAAATGTAAACATTCATAAATCCTTAGAAAGTTTCTGAGATAAGCATTATTTACATATAGTGAAAAATAATATACTATTTTTTTCGAACCATAATTGTAGTTTTCTCCTTGGACATATTACTTTACGACAAAATAATAGCAAACATGGATAATATTTTCAATTTAATTCAACAACAACTAACACCAGAAGTGATTTCTGCTTTGAGTAAGCAAATAAGAACAGATGAGGACACCACAAAGGCTGCTACTCAAGGTGCAATTTCGGCTATCGTAGGAGCCCTTTCTAAGAATTCGAGCAATGCGTCTCAAGCAAGTTCTTTATTAGGAGCTCTAGATAGAGACCACGATGGTAGCATACTTAATGATGTCTTAGGTCTAGTGATGGGCAAGTCTCAAGGTTCAAGTAGGACTACAAATGGTCTTGGAATTCTAGACCACTTGCTTGGTTCTAACACGAACAACATCATTGCTGCCTTAAGTCAGGGAACCGGCCTAGACTTCTTGAAGTCAGGAACCCTTCTCAAGTCTCTTGCACCTCTAGTGATGGGAAGTCTTGGAAAAGCAAGGTCTCAGAATGTTGTCAACCAAAACAACATTTTTGATTTCTTAGACACTTCTGTGAAGCAAGCAGCTCCAGAAAGAAAGGAACTCAGCATCTTCCAAAAAGTTCTAGATGCAGATGGTGACGGCAGCGTTATGGATGAAGTTGCTGGTATGGGAATGAAATTTTTGGGTGGTTTATTAAAGAACCGAAGATAATTACAGTTCAATTATACTTTGCTTGAATTCCTTAAGGAGGAGCAGTTTCAGGTTAGCTGTTACTAACTCTCCCATAGAATTACAAGCATCAAAGATATTCGTCTTATGATGAGAGGCCAGTTCAGATTTGAGCTGGTCTATTTTTTTTCCAAATGATAGTTTATCTGCTATCATGCACTTTAGTAACTTATTGAGCCTAACTCGAGATGTCTTGGCCCTTCTGGTAATTAGCGAGCGTTCCTCGAATTGATATTGCGTCACTGTCTCACTTCCAAGGTGGTGAAATCCCAGTTTAATAATTTCGTTATTTTCCTTAAAATATTGAGGTAGGTAAAAGTTTTTACGCCCTTCATAGGACTGCTGATCAAAGTCAATAGCTCTAATCCGATATTGGTTTCCATCGATGTCCGGCGTAATATCAACTATATAATTATAGGATCTCATATCTCCAAGCAGACGGACGAAGCAGCGTTCATTGAACTTAATAAATTCCTTAGCAATCCTTATCTGATCAAAATTGCTTACGTTAATCTGTTTTTTGACAAAATCATCCCCTGGAATTCCAGCAATGTGCTCTTCGATTAAGGTACTGCGGTCATAAAGAAAACTGATCCTATTAGGCGATAGCAAGTCTTCAAGCTCTAAACCATAGATCCGAGAAGCATCTATTTTCTTGATGTAGAAGTGGTCATAGTTGTCATTAAGCCGATTGATTATTCTAACGCGATATGGGTGCGTATTTCCAAAACTGCAAAAGTCGATTCTATCGACCATCAAGTGCTCGATCACCTTTAAGTCGCCATCAGTCTTTAGGAGTGCATAGATCTCACAAAGACTATCATGCAGATCCTGTCTTTCATTCTCATCGTAGATCAGTGTCTTCCAATGGGTATCATTTCCGTCTTGGTCTATCAGGGCAAAACTACCAATAGCTCTAGTCATCTCATCGTATTGTAGTGGTAGTTTCAAGAATCTGTTGTAGTTTCTGAGATAGGAATCAAAGTCCCCAGATATGGGGAATGAAATTTTCTTCTTTGATGGTTTATTGCCCTTCATACTTCTATCTATTGGACAATAATTACACCAGAAAGGTACTATGGAGCACTATTCATCGTTCTTAACACATAAGATCTCGAAGAAATTGACGAAGAAACCTATTTCAACCTTCCTACTTGTTTTATTCTCAAGTTTCCTTGTGGCTCAAAAGAGCACAGCCATTGTAGTTTCATTGACTAAGTCAAACAACAACTACCAGCTACATGAAATTTTTGAGATCCCAGCAGACCCAAATGAAATTACGGTTCACCCCATTAGTGATCAATTTGGACTCGGGATCCGCCACCAAAAAGCAAGTGGGATTGTCTTAGAAGCTTTGATTACAGGAGCCTATCAAAAAACCAATTCTCGTAAGATTAATGTTCCATATGAGGAACGTGAAGATTATTCCTATGAAATTGATAGAGGAATAGTTCACCTT
>CAZMYK010000774.1:0-2368 GCA_964570435.1 uncultured Saprospiraceae bacterium
AAATCAAGTGGCTCTTCGGTGATAGATACTCTCAGGGAGTCATTGGCACCAACTACTATTTCATCTAAATACCAAGTAATAGTCTCAGTCTCTAAAGTTGTATTAATCATAAGGGCGCCAAAATCCGTAGCGTCAATATCTGGACTTATTGAAAAATTAATGTCCACATTTGCGATGCTTATCTTCACCGGTACCCTAAGACTTTCGAAATTCTCAGTTTTATTGGATAGGTAGAATGTTGTGTCTTTAGTGATATTTTCAATTGTGATCATAGAACCTACCGTAATTGGTTGTTGATCATCAGTTGCTACATAAAGAGCTAGATTTTGACTATTACTTGCAGTTAGGGTGACAGAGCTTCCTGAGCAAATAGTTTCATCACTGATCTGCGGAGTGTCAGGACGTTGGACAACCAAAAGCTCTTTTGAAATCTCAGCAAAACAACCTTCCTTAGTTTCTATTTCCAAAAAGATTTCATAACTCCCAGACTCACCAAAATAGACTGTCGGATTTTGTAAATTGGACATGCTTCCATTGCTGAAATTCCAATTCCAAGATATGGCATCCGCGCTCATATCTTGGAAGGAGATCAGATTGTCAAGATCGCCTAGAAATAATGTGTCTGGAGATTTTTGAAAGTCTACAATAACCTTATTCAAACGCACATCCAAGCGCTCTATGTCTGAGGTGAAAGCTGCATCAAGATTGATAGCGTAAAACGCAGTATCTGAACTTAGAGGAGCTATGGAGAAAAAGGTGCCAGAATCAATTTGGTGAATGCTCAAGGGATCCGAGTAGAAGAGGTAGTTGTCTCCGATAGTCGGATTTATTGAGCTGGCTGTTTTAGGGCAGACAAATATTGTTTCTAGTAGCTTGGTTTCCTTCTGGTAATTCTCATAGAGCTTTTTTGCAGAATCAAGAGACTGCTTCATTTGCTCATAAGTATTCCCAAATCCCACAGCAAAGGAGATGGTGTTGCTCTCTAATGGACTTAAATCAATGGAATCTACGGCTAGAATAGAAGCAATGTCATTACCATCACCTAACCACCCAGCGCTATCATATGAGATACTTGTGAGAAGCTCGTCAATTACTTCGTCTGTAAGCGCATTGGCTATGTCAGCACTATTTCCATTTTGTGCTCCGAGATCAAGAGATAAAGTTTGTTGCTTCTGATCGGTTAAGATTTTTAGACCGGTAAATACACTGCTATCCTTGCTAAACGCGACTAAAATGCTATCCAAAGGATTATAATAACCTCTATCGGGTACTTCATAGGATAATTCCCAATCTACATAAATCCCGAGTTTTAAGTTGCTGAGCTTATCTGTTGTTCTATTGGCTAATCTGTATTCTTGAATAAAGAAACCAGAAGAATCAGTCGAAATGGTATTCTGATCAATAACTACTCCTACAGGCGATGCGGTATTTGTGTCATCATACAAGGTAGAAAGGTGCTGATTTGCCGATGAATATGTTTCGAAGATCATAGGGGACAAATTGGCAAAATCAAGTGTTGCATTTTCTGTGTTTAGAGAGTCGGGAAGGTTGTCTGAGACTTTATTCGCGGACTGGTGAACGAATAAACCTATGCGAGACGCGTAAGTTTCATCTTGCCACCTAAGGCCAAATCCGGATTCCGGATTATCACTTGCAGAACCGAGTTGACCTTCCCCATCGAGGGTCAAAAGGATTTTTCCATTATCAAGGTTTTTGCGATCTTCCGAAGTGGTAAATTCAAATAAATGATAGTCTTGATATGCGCCATCAGTGAGTGTTATCTTGATATTGATGGTGGTTTGTTCGGGTGTGTTGGTTGCAACTTTGATTCCTGTGATTAAGGTATCAAGTTCTGACAAGGTTGTCATTGAAGGTATTGAAATTGGATTGTCAAGAAAGCTGACAAATGTTGATGTACTACTAAGGTTAAGTGTAAGATTTTCCGTTGTGCTTAGGTAATTGGCTAGTATTAAACTAAAACTAAGCGTATCGCCGGCATCAATGATCGATTGCTCTTCGTTTGTTCTTGTTAAGTCAAGAACTCTGACCGATTTTAGATTGGTTTGGGTAACAGCTTCATTCACATTAAGACGCCCAAAGCCTAGCAAATTCTGGTAGCTGGTATTGATCTCATCAATTGGCTCTGAGGTAACTCGCAGCTGTTCCATCACCTGTAGTGCATTGTATTCAGGAAATACAGATCTCACCAATGCTGCTGCACCTGCTACTAAAGGTGCACTGAAAGAGGTGCCAGTTCCAGGAGCATATCCATTATCCCTAAAAGTGGAATAAACTGCATTGCCAGGGGCTGAGAGGTCTACCGTTTTATGATAAGTGGAAAAACTGGCTTTGCTGTCATCCAAGTTAG
>CAZMYK010000775.1:0-1676 GCA_964570435.1 uncultured Saprospiraceae bacterium
TATTTAGTAGCCGACTCAAAGAGATCCTTTGTAGTCCCATTTTCGAAATTGGAAAGTCCAGATTCTTTATGTCCCAAGTCTACACTAATCAAGGACAAAAAAATTATTTTGTTTCTCATCTTGAAATTGTGGAAAATGAAGTCATTGATTTTAGTAAGTCTGAAGTGCATCAGACTTCCATGCTTGGTTTCAGTAAGGGACGTTTAGAAATCAATTCATTGACTGACTATGAAGCAGTGCTTGCCCAATATGAAAATATAGGTGTTGGATTCCGGAAGTTGATCTTGAACAGAGAGAAAATAAAGCTTGACTGTTTTATGCTAGATGCTACTCGATGTATGGTGGTGTCTGAAAAGTTGAAAAACGAAATCGAATCAGCTGGTATCACAGGCGGGATCTTTGTCTCACTAGAGGAATTCTCCGATGTAAGATTTTACGGATAAGCTCTAATAAAATCAGTAGAGCGAATTTGCAATCTCAACAATAATAAGCCTTCTAAGCTTGTGCTTAGAAGGCTCTTTTATTAAGCTAATTCTAGTCTAGTTCTTGATAATTTTCTTTGTTCCCACCTTCCCATCTATCTGAGTCCTTACAAGGTAGCTACCTTCTTGCAATGCACTCATATCAATGTTCGCAACTCTACTTTGTGGGTAGGATTCCATTAACTTCTGACCTACTAAGTTGAAGACTTCAAGTCGTTCTATCTCTCCTTGACCTGTCACCGTCAACTTATTCGTTACCGGATTGGGAAATACAGTGAAGGCATTGAAATCCAGCTCATCTATATTACTAATCATAGTACAAGAAACAAGTGAAGACCATCCTGCACCAATCACTCCTGAATCTGAGCTAAAGGAGATAAACATCTTACCTCCAGGGATAGTTGTGCTGAATTCGCCCGGAACCTGTACTCCTTCATCCGATTCTGAGAGCTCCGGCGCCTCTGCGTTCTCACCATCATAGATTCGTAGAAAGTCAAAACCTTTTTCAATTTCTACTTCCGAAAATGCTATCGTGATTATACTCGTCGTATCGATTGGCTCGATGGCAAATGAATAGGACTCATTACTTTGGTATGCACCATCTTCTTTTCCGGAATCTAAGAACATCTCGCCACATAGTGGAGTTGCCGGTCCCGTATTGAAGGTATAGACCTCTGCAGGTTCAGATTGTCCTTTTTCGTCTCCGCAGTTAGCGGTCACATAAACATCATAGGAGCCACCTGGAGGCAGGTCAGTTGCTGTAGCGATAAGCGTTTCGGCGGTAACTGATTCTGTGTACACAGCAGCAGCAGTTGCTGGATCTGCACCTGCGTCATGGATTTCAACGATGAATCCACTTGTGGCCCCCTCCTGTGCATCCCAAGTTAATGCAGCCGCATCCTGGGTTATGGAAGTAGCTATAACGCCAGCAGTGGGCAGACAATCTGCTCCTCTTTTGGCTTCTATACAAAAAGTTCCTTGCGTTCCGAGATAGCCACTAACTTGAATATAGTAGGTTTCTCCAGGAGTCAGATCAACAGCTTCGATGATTGAATTAAATTCGACGAGTATGCCTGCATCTTGACTACATGCAATTGCATCACCTAAGGTGCTTGGATCTGCACAATCCGCAGGCGCAGCATATAATGCAACCTCAGTATCGTCATTGGTCCCTCCTTCGAAGTCGGTACTGAT
>CAZMYK010000775.1:1686-2368 GCA_964570435.1 uncultured Saprospiraceae bacterium
ACCGACACTTCCATTATCTGGAGCAACAAAAGTAAACCATACCGTATTCTGAGCCCCACCAGTATAACACTCTCCTGCTGGCTCTCCTTCTTGTGTTGTCGCATCAGTGTTGTTGTAGGCCGCATCTACACAAGTCTCATCTAAGGTCAAATCGATCGCGTCACACAAGGCATCATTTGCAGGGATAATCCTTGTAGTAAAGCTAAGCATCAAGGTTCGCGACTCACTATCAGTACATAAGGCTGTCAAATAGGCATCGTAAGATGTTCCAGGTGTCAGGTCGCTCAACTGCACAAAATTCTCTGTGGCCGGAACTTGCGCTTCAAAAACTGGTGTTGCTGTCATAGGGTCATCGCCAGCACTAAATAAGCTGAAGTTGTATCCTTCATGTACTATTGGAGACTTCCATGATATTAAGGCGTCTGAAAAACCAAGAATTGCAACTTCAAAATCACTAGAAGCAAAGCATCCGTCTATCAACTCACATTCACCTATTAGGCTAAAAACGCATTCGTCGCTGCCCCTCATCCATGGACCACTTGGGTCACTAGAGGGTATGAATGCTAAGGAAGAACCCACTTGTTCAGCAGTGGTGGTTTCCCAACCAACATCGGTGTCAGCAACGACTGGTTTACCCGAAATCTGCATCCAATAGACCTTGTCCACGCCATCACTTGGGAAG
>CAZMYK010000776.1:0-2367 GCA_964570435.1 uncultured Saprospiraceae bacterium
AAACACTGATTGCCCGATTACCAAGTGCCTAAAGATACCAACAATAACATCCGCTACACCCTTAGAGCTAAACACTGCTGCCATAGAGTCATCAAAAACAGTAGCCTGTTACGATCGTCCTACTGCGTCCTTCACTACAAGTTCTAGTGGTGGAACTAAGTTTAATACGATAACTAATTCCTTTACAGGTGCTCCGCTCTTTGACTTTGAATACAAATATACCCTGTCAGGTCCAAGTCAGTTTCTGGAGGAATATACGACGGGCTATTTCACCAATTTGAAAGGAGGGTTCTATACGCTTAAGGTTGAGGATTATTGTGGAGCGGAAATCAGCTATTCTTTCTTTATTGATTCTGAAAGGGCCATTGTCCCGGAGTTCATCGTGACTCCCGCTTGTGAAAGGGAGGGAAGTATTGAGCTAACTAACCTTTCAGACCTCGGCAATGTTAGCATCCAATGGTCCAACGGCGAAACTGGTACTCTTATCGAAAACCTATTTTCAAAAACCTACACTTTGGAAATTGTAGATAATATGAGTCCTTGCACATATACATATGACTTTGATCTTCGAAATGCTTCTTACGAAGTGCAAGTCTTAGAAGAACCTTGCATCAACCAAAACGATGGAAAAGTAAAACTCAAAATATTTAATCCGCATGAAGAGGTCATCTCGGTGGAGTATGATGGGATTGTGATCTATCATGGAACAAGCCAAAGTTTGTTTGAAACTGTAATAGACAATGTGGCATCGGGAGTTACGGATCTTAATCTGGACATTGGAGACTGTTCCATTGAAGGATCTATCAATGCAGGAGGATTGTCTTTGGAGAAGACTTTCATAGGTTTTGAAGAAGAGAAATGCAAATACACGGTTTCTTGCGAGGGTGAAACTTTTGATAATCTGGTGATTTCTGAAGATCCATACCTTACTCCTGCTTTGACAACTGAACACGAAGTATTCTGGGACCAGATTTCATGCAGGAATATTGTTTACTGCTCAGGTGAAGTTGTAGACACTAAGAACGAGAACTTTGTAGAAATGAAGAAAGGCCACTTACTCCTAGTTTTACAAACTATCCAAAGTTCAGAATTAGCAGACCAAGTTTTTGGTATTGGTGCTGGCTCACATACTCATGTAGGAAGAGCAATTGATCGATTAACAGCCATCCAAGGCGGCCCTTGTGTAGATATTGCTGTATGTCCTAGCAGCCTATGGCCACTTTTTAAGTTAGCGACTCCAGGAACTGTTCTAAATGGTGACAACGGAGGGATCAACCATATTGAAGGTAATTGCTGGAGAGTAGATTGTTTGGTGCTAAACTATTCGATTTGTGTTGACGATTTTCTACAGACTGAGATTGGAATCGATATTGAAGATTTAGACATCGGTTTCGAGCCTGAATGTAGAACAGTTGTTACCCATAAGTTCGCACAAATTTTAGAGCACTATGAAAGTATGATTTTGTTTGACCAAAACCATAATAACAATTTCGCTGGCAGTGAATTGGAGACATTGATCGAAAACTTACAGGGCAACCTACCAAATGCAAATTGCGTGGATGTTAGGTATTGCATAGAAACATGGGAGGTAGATCATTGGACTGATCCAAATGACTATATGTGTGGCGAAAATGTGACGTCGGGTTTTAGTGACACGGTATATGAAACATGCCAGCCTAAGGAATCACAATGGGGCTCTGATAATACTGTTTCTACTCGTCTCTTCTGTAGAGATCCTGGTAGTAAACTTATCCAGTCATTGTGGCTTACTGACGAATTCAAATGGAGCAGCATTGATGTCGGTCCCGGAGAGGACAATACAGAGTCGATCACAAGTCCCGAAATCGGAGCAGAGAAAGAGGATGTGAACCAGCCTCAGGCTAAAGAAGGAGTCAGCTTGTTGGGAGCTGAAAGTAATTTGGGATACAAAGTCTCTCCCAATCCTTTTACAAGTGAAGTTTCTATCGGACATGACAGTGAGCTTATCAAAGAAGTAAGAATTGAAGTTTTTACCTCGCAGGGGAGATTATTAGGAAAACAAGCATTCACCTTTGATAAGGGCGTGTTTGAATTTAGCTTTTCAGGTTTACGGGATTATGCTACTGGCATCTATTTTTTGAAGGTTGTAGAGGCCAATGGAACATTTGAAATACTGAAGCTAGTAAAACAATAGATCACTAGGTAGCATCTTTAAAAATGCATTAGTGCAATTTTTCACAACAAAAAAACCGCCAATATCCCTTGGCTAATAGGTCTACTATTAAAAGAGGTGTAGTCAAGGAACATCGACTCTCACTTGATTTCTGATTCATCTTCACTATATTACCCCAAAAAAGGAAATGCTCAATAAGTACGCAAAACTACTGA
>CAZMYK010000777.1:0-2360 GCA_964570435.1 uncultured Saprospiraceae bacterium
GGGAGGTCATCGAATTTTTGTTTGTTGATTAGGAGCTCGAGACAGGCCTGTGGTTCATGCCATCCCGGAGTGTAGTAGTACTTGGCTATCTCATGAAAGCCCATCAAATAGTCATGGTAGGGACCTATCCATTCAGTAGCATCAATTACTCCTCTTTCTAAGTTGGTGTAGATCTCGCTACCGGCAGAAACCACCGGTGTGCCTCCCGCTTTCGCAAGGACCTTACCTCCCAACCCTGGAATTCTCATTTTTAAACCCTGCAGATCATTGATAGAATTGATCTCCTTATTGAACCATCCGCCCATCTGAAAGCCAGTATTTCCAGCGGGAAAGGGCACCAGGTTGTATTCTTCGTAGACTTCTCGCCACAATTTCATTCCATTACCGCCATACATCCAAGCGTTAAATTCCTGGGCATTCATTCCAAACGGAACAGTGGTAAAAAATTGTGAAGCAGGAAACTTGCCAACCCAATAGTAGGCGGCACCGTGTCCCATCTCTACTGCCCCCATACTAACTGCGTCGAAGCATTCTAAACCAGGAACGAGCTCGCCACCACCATAGGTCGTAATCTTCATCCTGCCGCCGGACATCTTGTACACCCAGTCTGCTAGCAGGTTACAACCTTCACCCACAACCGGAAAATTAGGTGGCCAAGTAGTGACCATCTTCCACTCATATTCTGGCTCACTTGCAAAATGATTGGTCTTCTTAATTTCCGTCCTCCCACAAGAGGAGGCTAGAATTCCGAACGCCCCAGCGGTTCCTGCTGTCTTAAGAAATGTTTTTCTACTAATCTTCGACATAAAACGATTCATATTATAGGATTTAAAAATACAATTTTGTTTTTTAGCGGCTTTATAAACAAGTACACTTCGTAAAATGAAAGAACCTCAAGCACTCAACTCTGTTGCAGAATTCCATAGAACCTTTAAGCTTCCTATTGAGACAAATCCTCTCATCCCCGCTGCTAAAAGATGTGAACTTAGAGTAAATCTACTCCAAGAAGAGGTAAATGAGCTAAAAGAAGCCATTGCAGCAAATGACTTAGTTGAAGTAGCCGACGCCCTAGCTGACATCCAGTATGTTCTTTCAGGGGCGATCTTAGAATTTGGTCTAGGTGAAAAATTCAAGCAAATCTTCGATGAAGTTCAGAGATCAAACATGAGTAAGACCTGCAAGACCATCGAAGAAGCGGAGGCCACGCAAAAACACTACAAAGAGAATAAGGGTATGACTTCCGAAATCAAGGAAAGCAATGGAGAGTACTTGGTCTATCGAATAGAGGATGGCAAGGTTCTAAAATCTATAAATTACTCACCTGCCGATATTCCTGCCCAACTTGACTTGTGACAGGATGTTCTGCCTCTACCTCAGTTTGTAATATCAACTAGGACCTAGCTTTTTCTCAGAACGAGGTAATCCTGGAAGTCTTCCTTGCCATTTGAATCCTTCCACCTTCCTCGTGACTCTCCCAGGATTTCAAAGCCCTTGCCTTTCAGCATTGTCTGCAAGTAAGACTGTGCATAAGCGACATTAGCAGAAACCACCTCTTCATCCATAAGGGCATAACGCTCATCTTGCTTGATGAATGTTTCAAAATTGTTAGAGCTTAATTGGGATTCCTCTTTATAAATAAAGAAGGTAGCAAAACAGATACCACCAGAGACAAGACTTCGATGTATTTCTTCTGCATAGTGTTCGAGTTCACCGGGAATCATATGTGTAAAGACTGAAATCAAGAAGGTGAAATCGATGGAAGCATCTACAACAGGGAAGGTGATCCCACTTGCATCTGCACCGCTCTTAGTATAGAGGTCGTTGTGGGCATCAATCAAGTCAAAGTGAAAGTTAGGGTAGGCCGTCGTAATGTGCTTCAGACACCAATTAATACCAATTGGCATAATATCCAAGCCCTGGTAAGGTCCAGTCAAATAATCAGTGAGAGGAAGAGCCATTCTACCCATACCTGATCCAACATCAAGTACACAGCTTTCTGGTCGGAGTCCCCAATTCTTGAAATAGGAAACAAACCTCAATCCAGTTTCTTTGAAATCGCCTGATCCTGTAAAAATCAAAGACCTTGGCGGGACGGGAAGTCCATTAGCATAGGTTTCCCGTCGAAAAATATCAAGCGGGCCATAAACCATCTTCCTTGCAAGCAAGCGCAATTTAGGTGGTAGCCTGTAGTAAAGTCTACGAAGACGCATTACACCAGTTCAAGAATGAACTGATTCTTCTTACCATTTTCACCCAAGATGTAACGATCCTGTAGAATCGAACCAAACCCTACCAACTGGTCAAAGCTCTGCATCTTTTCCTTATTGATCGCTACTGCATTATTCTTAACTGCCCTACGT
>CAZMYK010000778.1:0-2358 GCA_964570435.1 uncultured Saprospiraceae bacterium
CTGATTGGAATATTTGAAATCGGCGCCATCACAGGATTAGATGGATACTTATTGTTCTTATTGATAAGCATCTTCATGTCCTCCGCCTCCTCCGTTACAAGGACCCTCCAATCATTTTGATATTCGTGCGTTGCAATAATCGGAGCCTTCGTAGAAGTAAACTTGTTCAATATGTCAAAGTCTTGATTAGTAACGATGTAGGAGCAGCCACTTGAACTACAGAAGTAGGGTCCCATCAAGCGAATGAAGATTTCTTTCTCTCCGTCATTGTTAAGGTCAATTTTGTAGAACTGGAATGCTGTGGTATCTCCTTCTAAGAACTTCATGTCCTTCGCCAGGTAGTCAGATGTAAAGAAGGAGATTAAAGAATCAGCCAAGACATCATCGATCGAAGCCTCATTCACCTGGGCTGAAACTACATCATAAGCAACTCTACCTTCCTGCTTGCAAGAGATCATCAAGATCACTAGTAGGAGAGCATAAATATTTCTCAAGGGTAGCATAGACGATAATTTCCTAGAATTCCTTCATTAAGCGAGACTTTAACTTGCTCGTATAATCGTCTCTCAGCCAGCGTCGATAATTGAGTGTACTTTTTGTAATGCAATAGGAATAATGCTTGATTCTCTGAGAGATATCGTGCTCTAATAATCTTGCTAATCCCAATGCAGTTAGAAGATCAGGCGAATTTTCTTTAATCATTGAAATATGTTGGTCTAAGGACTTTTCCAAAACTTCTGTAGGACGTCCGTGCTTAGCAACATTCTTATTGTATTCCTCGTATATGTCAAAGTTAACATCCTCAGTATTGGCAAACTTCTCACGCAATTCATCTGGCATAACATATCTGAACTGCCTTTCTATATCCTCATCCATTACCAGGTTCTGGTAGAAGAGGTCTGGAGACTGGAATATTTTCTGCCAATCGACAGGTGCATTCCAAGGCCCAAAACGAGCTACATTGTTTCCAAGGTCTATGATGGTAAACTCCTTCTTTTCCTTAAGCACCCTGGATCCGCGGCCAATCATCTGAAAATACAATGTCAGTGACTTAGTGGCACGGTTCATTATGATTGTATCAATGGTAGGTTCATCAAATCCAGTTGTCAAAATGCTTACAGAGGTCAATATGGCGTTAGGAGTCTCCTTAAACCACTGCAGGATTTCCTTTCTTTCCTTTGTTGAGTTTTTGTTATCAAGGTGGCGTATTTCATATCCTGCTTCCTTGAAGGTAAGGTAGACCTGTTGCGATGTCTTAATCCCATTATTGAATATCAAAGTCTTCGTACCTAGGGCTTTCTCTTTGTAAGATCTCAATAGTAGTGACCTCATATTAAAATCGGCATAAAGTCTGTCAGAAGAGCTTACTGTATAATCTCCATTCATTCCCACCTTAAGAGACCCTAGTCCTACGTTGAACACCTCTATATTTGCCTGAGCTAAGAAATTATTCTTAATCAAGTCATTGATTTGTGGACCAACAATTAGGTCATCATAGTTATCATTCATGGGAAGCTTGATGTTACTACTAAGCGGGGTAGCAGTAACTCCCAAAATCATGGTATGCTGGAAGAACTTAAATAGTTTGGTAAAGCTGTTATAGTGCGCCTCATCAATAATCACTAGACCTATGTCTTGCATCGACATATCCTTATCGTTCAAGCGATTGTTAAGTGTTTCGACCATCGCAACATAGCACCGGTAGGGATTAGGCTGGGGAAGCGTCTTCACACTGCTTTCGATCACAAGGTTTTCTACACCAAATTCGGTAAGCATCCTGCTTGTCTGCCTTGAAAGCTCGATCCGATGCGTCAGAATCAAAACCTTTTGATTTCTATTTTCAACGAATCTCCTGGAAATCTCCGAAAATATGACAGTCTTTCCACCACCGGTCGGTAGCTGAAAAAGTAGATTCTTAGTTTCGCCCTTATGAGAATCAATGTAGTCGAATATTTCGGTGATTGAAATCGCCTGATAATCGTATAAATCCTTTTTTACTATCTCTGAAATAACATTAAAATTTACCTTCCGAAAAAATGCAATATTACAGACTTATCTTGGATTTATAGGTTCAGGAAGGACACCTTTTTTAAATTTTTGTCCGAATCCAGATTCATTTGGCTCGTAAGGCCTTATTAGGTCTACATTTGCGCCATTCTCAGGAATTTCCGCTTCTAGACCAAGTGCCCAGTAGATTGCATTAAGAGAGAGCTTTCTCATGTTTCTATCTTTGAAATCATAAGGGTGACCGAGAGTAGTAAAGAATACATTGCCCCTTGTCCAAGCTATTGGATTCCTTAGTGGATATTCGTCCAGCTTTCCATTCATTTCATGCTTGGATCTTAGTGAAACTCCCCA
>CAZMYK010000779.1:0-2350 GCA_964570435.1 uncultured Saprospiraceae bacterium
AGAAAAGAAAGAACATCACTGCTCCAAAGTAGATTGGCCCGGACGTGCTAGGTAGTCCCCCCCAATAAAGTGGTGCCTTATCAACATTTGCACGACCTCTGAAAGATTTCGCTATCGCGGAACTTTTAGAAACTGGCTCACTGCTTCCACCTCCAACAAAGCCAGGAATAAAGGAAGAAAATAGGTCTAAGGAATTGTTACTCCAATTCATTGCATAGTTGAACTCTAAACCTTCTGTTTGACTGCTAGAAGTAACCTGCTCTTTGGGCGTTTCTATAATAGGTTTCCCCCTCATGGTATCTTCAGCGAACTCCGCCGTTGTTAATAACTTTGACGCCGAAGTCCCTAAAGCAACTAAGGTACAAAGTACTAGAAGACCACTCGCTAGGCCAAACTTCTTAATTTCCCGTTTCTTAAGATGTTGTGCCAATTCGAAAAGCACATAGATCCCCAGCAATATGGCTAGGTAGTAGGTCATCTGGTAGTGGTTAGCTAGAATATTGCTTGCCATCCCAACTGTAAACAAGAGAGCTCCTTTTAAGAATTTGTGCCTGTAAGTCAAAACAGTCCCACCAATGATCATCGAAGTGACCATTAATGCTCTAATCTTGCTAGTATGTCCCGCTTCAAAAAGAACCAAATTGTTAGTTGTGAAACTAAATGCAACAGCACCTAATATACTTAACCATGGATTTACTCCCATAAGAACCATGACCAAGTAAAAAAATATCATGCCTGAAAAGAAATATCCAATCGGCCGCGGAATATACAGTTGTGAAATCCTCTCAATGAATTTAGTAAGATTGTTGTTTTGTTTTGCCGACATTTGATAAGTCGGCATCCCTCCGAACATCGAATTTGTCCACAATGTTTGTTCTCCTGTTTTTTCCTGAAAAGCTATCGCTTCTTGCGCCATTCCCTGATAGGAAGTAATGTCTCCCATTGGCAATTTCTTACCCTGTAGTTGAGGATTAAAATAGAATGCAGAAAGTGCCAAGAAAATCAATACTGCACCTAGGTGAGGTAAGGCCTGCTTCAAAGTAAATTTCATATTCTAAATATCAATTGATTCGCAGGCAAAGTTAGTTTTTTCTATTAAACATTTTCACTAAAAAGCAAAGGGACTAGGTGTCGAAATCTAGTCCCTTTTTATATGTTCAAAAAATGGAATTCTATCTAATTTCCATTAACTGCCGCAGCCGCATCTACCCTTCCCCAACCATACTGTGATGACCTTGATGGATAGTACTGTGAAGCATTCTTAAGTCTAGTCATAACTTGGCTTCTTGACATAGACGGATTTGTACTCCACACTAGGGCAGCAATCCCTGACATCATAGAGGTCGCGCAAGAAGAACCACCTGTATATTTTGGCTGATTGGAATTCAGTGCAAGGGTGATAGGATTATTGCCATTTCCTGCTCTCTCCATACTGAGGACGAAGTCTACCTTCGAACCACTGTGGCAATTGGAGCAACGTTGCAAATTATTACTATCCTTAACACCAGTCACACCTACAGTCTGACTCATGCTTGCTGGAAAAATAACACCTACCCAATTTGTAAATGAAAAGGAAGTCCCAGCGGCTGACATTAGCAACTTACCTCTATTATATGCATAGTACACTCCATCTGCCACTGTTCCGCTGTAAAAGATATCACCAATAGACATACTAACCACCTGAATATTAGACCTTTGCCCAGCTGTCACAAGTCCGTCACGGACGCCCTTTTTCTCATTTGAACTATTGACCAAGACATCGCCGGTACCTCTAATAGTCAGAAGATCAGACTTATAGGCGACACCTACAGAATTCCCGTCTGTGCCTCTTGGTGCAGCTGCTACACCAGACATTGCAGTTCCATGTCCACAGTCGTCATTCGCAGAATCTTTCTTTTTCCACCACCATGACCCAGAATACTTAGTGCTAATTTTCTGCACAGACCTGCTTCCAGATAGCCCTTGCGTAAAAGCGGAACCGATATTATCTTGGTTAAATGATCCTCCTGTGTCAAGTATACAGATCCCAATTCCATCGCCCTGGGCAGTATTCCATGCTGCTGGGATATTGGCATTGACATAATTCCAAGACCGCTTAGTATTTGGAGATATGGTAGAATAGTCGTTGCTTGAAATTCCATAATCTGGTGATCCATCGCAGCCAGAGCCTGATCTTAAGTTGTATTCTTGCATGCTATATCCAAGAGGCTCTAGGTAGCGTATGTCTCCTCGCTTTCGCAACAATTGCAAGAGCTCCAAGTTTGTATTCCTAAATTGGATCTGTGGCAAAATCTCATGTGCCTCAAAAAGAAGATCTTGTTCATAGGTAGATATAAGGTCTATGATTTCA
>CAZMYK010000780.1:0-2346 GCA_964570435.1 uncultured Saprospiraceae bacterium
AAAAGTATCCGTACATCTGGAAGATGAAAAGTCCTATTCCAGCAAGCACTAGAAACCAGTTAGCATACTTATAAAAGGCCTTGTAGCTGTCAAACTTCTTCCAAAAATTGATCAAGAACACTATCGGTATAAGTGCCAAGACTTGTCCCAACTCTACACCAATGTTGAAGCACACAATCTTTGCTAGGACTTGCTCTGTTCCTATGTCAAAGCTTTGCAACCTGGTCGATAAGCCAAATCCATGAATCAATCCGAAAACTAAGACCATCCAGAGAAGGTTCGGAGACTTCTTGAACCACCCTAAGTTTTCAACTCCCTTGTAAAGTACACTTAGTGCAATGACAGCATCTATAAGGTGCTCGTTGACCTTAAAGCCATAAAGAGTTGCAAATATTAGGGTGATACTGTGACCAAGGGTGAAAACACTAATAAATTTGACGATGTCTTTGAAATTCTTTAAGTAAAAGATGACTCCGGCAAGGAAGAGTAGATGGTCATAACCAGTAAGCATGTGCTTTGCGCCCACCAAGATATAAGAAAGTAGTCCCCCATCTCTAAGCATTTCTTGGTCCGAAGCCGAAACTCCGTGGGCGAAAAGTAAGACTGGGAAGACGATTAGCAGAAGGGTAAGTGATCTCCTATTCATTGTAACTATTTCAGGAGGTCAAAAATAGTATTCTAATGCAAATTGCATAGCTCCTGATCCAATTAAAAATCAAGGATAGATCTTTATGCAACTAACAATATTTATTGAATCTGGACTCTAGGAAAGGTGTCGAATAAGCTCATGTGATCCTTGCAAACTCGCTTAGGTGAAGAAATTTCATAAAGCGATCAGAAATGAACCTTGCTTTTTATTCCTCACCCTTAGTAGACGAAATAGACTTTTTTAGTTGTCCATCTAAATAATCATAGTCACGCATAACCCGTTCATTGATTTGTTCGAATACCATTTCTAGAGCCTCGTAAATGCATTTTTCTCTCGCATCTTTTTCGCTATACCCATAGTACATTGCAATTAAGGCACTTTCCTTCCCCCTTCCATTAAAGGTGCCAAGGATTTGCTGGTCATTATCTAAGATTTCCATAGAAACATCCATTTCTACCACATACCTTCCTGCAGGGATTCCCACCAAGGCAGTAAGTCCCACGGAAGCGATAGCTGCCACCGACAGCAAGGAAAGATGGTTCCTGACTTTCAAATGGTTGATCCTTAGCACAGCATAACCCGCTTTTTCACTCCTACTAGAGCTAAGGTGGTCAGTTACGTACTTGTTGAACTGCCGCTCTATATTGTAGAGATCGCGAGAAGATCCTAAGGAGCGAGCATAGTCATAGGCATCGTCCTCACTTCCGTTGTGAAATATTTCTTGGTCAGTAATCACTTTTAACTTGGGTAGCATGGCTGGACCACTTGCGACATTATACTCATCGAGGTAAGAGTACACCCTGCAAGCTGAAAGTAGGGTGACAGAAATTGCAAAGTATAGTATGAATCTCATAGGCATATGATTTCCTTATTTAAAATAGTAGCCCTTAGTCGAAGTGTGATCTTTTCCAGGACACTTACAAAATAGTAAACGCTCAATCAAATATTCTATTACAAAATGAGCTTACAATATTCGATTCAACATGTATGTGATCATTTCCGTTGTCTCCTCCTTGGAATTAGCTGAACGGGACTTCGTATCAGTGAGGCTAGGGAGGGGGTCGAGGTAGTATTCGCTGTTTAGAGATTGGTCAATGATATTCGTTGCCAAAGCCGTTGGGTATTTGAAGCCTGGGTCGATTTCAAGAATGATCTGCGATAGTGTCTTCACGATTTTTTTAAAGTTCATATAAAAACCTTCCTGATTCAGGGTATCGACCTTCTTAGTATGATAGACCTTATTCGCATTTTCTACTACAAGATTGTGAAGTTTGTTTTGGTCAATATATTTAGGGGTGGTTGAGTCATCTAGGGCATGAACCAAGGTTTCAACTGCTCTTAAGAGTTTACGTTTGGGATCCTGGATGTTTCGGATATCAATCAGCAACATAAAGTGCATCAAGTCCCAATACCATGAAACGAGGTAGGTTAAGAGCCTATACTTATTTTCAAAGTATCTGTAGATAGAGGCCTCCGTAGACTCCATGCTTTTTGCGAGCTTCTTAAAATTGAGGTCCTCGAATCCAATCTCATCAAGTAGAAGAATAGAATGTTCTATGATTCTACGTCCAAGGTCCGTTTCTAAAGGATCTCTGAGGTAGATTTTTTGATTGATGTCTACAGTAATTTTTACTTTAGGCATAAAAGTCTAAATTTTATGTGTAATAGTAAAACTATTATGACGAGAAGTTGTTTAT
>CAZMYK010000781.1:0-2345 GCA_964570435.1 uncultured Saprospiraceae bacterium
AATTTTCACGTAATTTCATACCCCCTTCTAACCCTTGCCATAGGGCTGTCACTCAGCTCCCTTAAGTTTGTCATATTATAAATAAATAAACAAGAATAGTATGAAAAATGAAACACTAGATTCCTTAAAAATTATTGGACTTTATAAGAGAACAAGTAATGATCCAGGAGTAGGAGAAAAGGATTTCCCACAAGTATGGAACAAATTCATGTCAGAAAATGTAAGTGCTAAGATTCCCAATGCCTTAAGCAGAAACATCTATGCCGTTTACACTGAATATGAAGGAGATCACACTAAGCCTTACACCTTCATGGTGGGGTGCAGTGTTTCCTCCCTGGACAATATCCCAGAAGGAATGAAGGGCGTCGAAATCGATGGAGGACCCTATGCCAAGAAGACTGTGAAAGGTAGTCTAGAAAAGGGACAAGTCGTGGCAGAGGGTTGGTATGAAATCTGGAATACAGAGCTCAATCGTGCCTACAAGAGCGACTATGAAGTATACGATGAAAGGGCAATGGATCCCTCTAATGCTGTGGTAGATATTTTTGTATCTTTAAAATAAAAATGTCTGACAGAAAGACTGTCCCTACTAAGGCAAGCATAGATGACTATATTTCAAGCCTTCCGAATGAAAGAAAGCAAAAGGAAGCCTATTTAGTAGTGGATTTGCTAAATAAGATAACTGAAAGGGCTCCAAGCATGTGGGGCCCTTCTATCATTGGCTACGATCGAAGGACTTACAAGCATGGAGAAATGCCAATGATAGCTTTCTCTCCTCGAAAAACAAATTTTGTTTTCTACATTATTAACACTTCAGAAAGACAGCAAGCCCTACTAAGCAAGCTTGGCAAGTACAGAACCGGTAAGGTTTGTCTCTATGTCAATAAGCTAGCTGATGTCGATATGTCTATTCTTGAAGACTTACTCATTGATTCTTGGCAACATGCAGTCAAAAAGAAAAACAAGGACAATGACTGAGTCAATGAGGGCCTGGGAGTTTATGCTCAACAAGACTTCGATCGCAAGGTACTTTTCCGGCATTTTTAATGAGCTTGGGATCTATGTACGAGATACAGGTGAAGAATTTACGGTTATTCACAAGGTGGATCGTTTTGAGATGAAAAAGGGGCTGATGGAAAGTTGCGACTACGTTGTTGAAATCACAAGTCAAAACGTGGCCAACATGTCATCGCATGGCAAGGACGACGCAATCGATGCAGATGAATCATTTAGGATCATGAGTGTTCTTTTTACACCCTTAACTGAGGCATCTTTAAAGAACCCCTTGCTTTCTAAGCCCTTCTACCGAATGCTGGCTGGAATTGAAAATCACATCATCGTCTACCTAGAACATCCTACGAAGGAACTCGAAATAGCACATACTATTATCTACCTGAACAAGGAATGGATGGTCATCCCAGGAGCCCACGGCAATGCAAGACGTATCTTCCGCTTGAATCCTAGCCAAGCCGTGGATTATCAGAAACATGTATTTGCTGCCATTCAAGCAGGCAGTCTAGGTGAATGGCAAAGTTTTAAAAAGTGGTACTTGGATTGGAGGAAGTCCGTATCGATTACAAAGTGAAATGTGATTATTTCACTTACAATCTGGAGGTAGAATTTCCCTCCACTTGCCAGTGCCTTGAGTTTCAAATAGCCCAATTTCATTCTACTAAGAGATGTGACGAATTTAAAATATGACTTTCAATGAAACAGTTCTGGCGCAAATTTCCTTTAAAGGGCTTTGAGCCCTTTAAAGGAGCAACTGGACGAGATGAGAATCTCAAGGCGCCAAGCTATAGTTCTAAATATGCCTTTATAGGTTTATCAAAAACCACCCCAATTTCAGCCTTAATCTTGCTTTCAATCCTAATTTTCGGCAAAAGAAATGATTACGTGTTAAAGTGTGTGACCTCCCTTATAATCGCGCCTCACAAATTGATTAGCGGGTTCATAGTTGGTCACCTTCATATTTTCACCATCCCATCTCAACTTCTTCCCAGTCCCAGTATAGGCCATTGACTTCTTACCATTTTGCATCACCTCTTCTTGAGTATACAGGCTTCTAATCGCAAGATTCCCCATCAGCACAATTTCTGAAAACGGGCCTGCATAGTCAAAGTCAGAGCTCGCCTTGGCCTCCCCTCTTATAGCAGCAATCCAATTTCTTTGGTGATTTCTTTCCTTCACTCGTGCCAATGTTTTATCTGGCTCTTTAAAGGCATCATCTGCCGACCGTGGAAGCAACCTCGGGTTAGCTCCATAGCAATCACACATCAATTTACCAATGTCACCTACAAACAAAACTCCACCATCCCAGTTGCCCATAGGCTCATTGTCACCAA
>CAZMYK010000782.1:0-2344 GCA_964570435.1 uncultured Saprospiraceae bacterium
TGTTCAGAAAGCTCCTTCTGATTGGCAATTAGTTTCTCAGCGGCGTTGGGAATATTTGCATTGGCAGTGCCCTTCATTGGGTAACTTGAGATCTTGTTATCACTTATCTTCACAAAGGGTTCTGGAGAAAAGCATACGAATTGATCCTTGTAAAACAACTTGTACTTTGCCTTTGAATTGAGAAAAACCTCAAAGAGACTTTCGTCCATGCTCACCTCGGTAGCTCTTGTAAGGTTAAGCAGAAAGCTATTTCCATACTGCAATTCCGCGTGGACCAGATCGAAGGCTGTCTTGTATTCCATGAATGGAATTCTGTCCTTCTTTAAGTGAATTTTCTTCTGACCGTAAGGGATTCTGTGATTCTTGATTCCATTCACATCAAAAAAAATATCCTCCATTTCTTCCTTCTTGAAACAAAGCACTTGCTCCATCTCGAAGTCCACCATGAAGAAGAAGGGAATCTGAGAGGCCCCTAGTTCGTTCATTCTTTGAAATCCTGCTTGCATCATATCACGACGCTGCAACTTACAACTAAGATGTATCTTATCGAAACTGTCTTTAGATTTTTAGGAAAGAAAACGACTGACCATTTTTGAATCTTATATAGTAGATGCCTGCTTCCAATTCGCTAAGGTCAATCCCTACTATACCTCTGTCCCTAAGATTAGTATGGGTGAAAATCGGCCGACTACTAATATCGTAAATGATGAAGTCATCCTTTGCACCCTCGATATTCAAGAAGTCCGTCACTGGATTTGGAAAGATCAAGATGTCCTTATTCTTCAGATCTGCCTCAATGGTTAAAATCTTAGAGTAAGTGAAGTTTCCATTAAAATCAGTTTGCTTGATCCGATAAAAGAACTGCTTTCTGTTGTGGATCAGGTCGGAGAACTCATAGTCGAGTAAACCTTGATTCCGGCCACTCTTGCTCAGTATATTCGCCACTTCGACCCAATTTCTAGCATTTTGTGATCTTTCTATAGTAAAATAGTTGTTATTTACTTCCTCCGACGTTGTCCACGAAATTACATTAGCACCGGCCATTCGTTGGATAGAAACATTGGAATATTCTACAGGTAGTGGGCTCTGGTCAATAAAACCAATGGTAAATCTGAGGTTGTCCTCTATTTCTGTCACCCCCGCAAATTCAAAGACGCCTCCTCCCAAATTACTTGCTCCTGCGATTGGTGTTTCATCAGCAAAATTACCATCGTTATCGGTGTCAACTAGTAAGACTAAATTCGAGGCAACTACCGGCCCTAAGCTACTTAGATCCCATTGTAAATCTATTGCACCAACATCTATCGGGGAGGAACTTCCATCCACCTCCGAAGCCCTCCATACTCTTTCGAATCTTGATTCTACTAGGCCAGGAACGTCACTTGTATTGCTTGCGACTTGTGCTTGATTGTCATGACCCCAAAATAAGTACTCATTGTCATTCAGATCGGAGGGCTGCAAGATTTTTAATATCGAACACCCCTGAGCCTCATCCTGCCTCATTGTCATATCGATCTGGCCGATCGCCGTAACGTCATGGTCGTAATTACCGGCAGATGCAAGATCCTCATTGTAAAGGTCAACAGCACTTAAGGCTATATCATATTTTGAAGACAAGTAGTTAGAAACAATGATGTGTTCTAGAGAATCCAGTGAAAAATTGAATTGAATTACTTCTCCATAATCTGCTCCCAGGTAGGTGCCATAGTTTTCATTTAAGGCTCCGATGGTCAATTCTTGGTTGCTGTTAATGACAGCTGCCGACGTTTCACCATCTATTACGTCAATTGCTCCATTTTCATACATTCTTGCTCTTTCCGCTTGAGGCTGAGACCCATCAAAGTCGAAACTTACAATGTAGTTATTGGCATTGGCATAAGATGATGTCGTGGAATATCTATCGTTAGAGGTATTAATATCATTGAACAATCTATTATTATTATAGAAAAACCAAGTGTAGGCATAGTTACCACTTACGTTAAATGTCACCCTCTTGCCCAAAATACCTCTAGGCCTTGTATCAAGATTGGCAGGTCTTACTACAGCATAGTAGGTCAAACCAGCTGAACCGTCTAAAATATCTGCATCAGGTACAATCAATTGATCATTTGCTCCATCAAGTCTAACGGCTGGCATTCCATTCATCATACTTGATGAAATGTACGTTGGCTGAAGACTCATATCTGTCTGGCCTGCATCATTGCTATTGCCAGAAACGTCTGGCCAATTCGTGACTGGACTATTATCGGCTTGTACAATGGAGTCAGCTTTCAGCCAGAGACCATTAGAGGTCGTATTTCCAACACCTCCAGGGCCTGATTGGGCAAGAGCATAGAAAGGGACT
>CAZMYK010000783.1:0-2334 GCA_964570435.1 uncultured Saprospiraceae bacterium
ATGTGGAGCCACTACACCAGCAGCATTCGGTGCGATCCCGCCCGTGATGATCAGGCCAACTTGCCCCCTTGCCCTCTCAGCATAGTATACTGCTGCTCTTTCAAAGCCACCTGGGATTTCTTCTAACATGGTGTGCATAGAGCCCATGATTACTCTATTTTTCAAAGTGGTAGAGCCCAGATCTAAGGGCGCTAGCATGTGGTCGTATTTTCTGGACATTGATCTGTGTTTCGGCCTCTCAATATAGAGTAATTTTGCGAAGAAAGGGAAAGTCTTATCAATTTTTGACTTTAAGTCAATTGCGTGCCTTGAGAGCTTGTTTTGAGTCGTGTTGATGGGCAACCAACCTACATGTTATTAAGGATTTAGGTAGATCTTTGACATATATCGATCTTATCTCAGGGTGCAGGCAGCATTTGGCATCATAATAGTATCAAGTATTCATAGTATCAATTATCCTGTTTATGAAAATTTCCTACATCATTCTCTTTCTTGTTTTCTCTATTGTGATTGGTCATACTCAAGGCAAGGACAAGAGGGTCTACATCTTTGGACACAGTTTACTAGACCACCGTCCTCCAATCGATCCAGTCACACCTGATGAAACTACTGTTCCTCATTGGATGTACTTACTAGCAGAACATTCAGGTCACACCTATGGGGCCACAGGGCAATATGGTTTTCTTCGCAGCCATGCCAATCTACCACCTGGCCCTCAATGGGGCTATGCTGAAGTTCCAGGTGTCTGGGATACTGACTTTCAACCCCTTTTTGGCCAGGCCAACCTGTACAATGTAATCATAACCGCAGCTAATTTTGTGCAAAACCTACCTCCTACGGTCCCCTATGATGATGGCATCGAGGATGGACTTACCCCTGTGTCTGCAACAGAAACAATAGTCGACTGGCTGGGAACTCAGGAGGATGACAGTTTGAATATCTTTATTTATGAGAACTGGCCTGAAATGGGATCCTTCCTGGCTAATGGCTGGCCAGCTACTGAAGCAGAATATGATAGCTATAATACCTACTTGCGCGGCGACTTCCACTCCTGGTGGATCGACTACTATAATGCACTTACAACGACTAGGCCTAATGCCAATATCAAGATGATTCCTGTAGGACCCATCATCGCTGACCTCAGTGATGGTCTACTTTCGAACATTCCGGTAGCGGAGTATTACGAAGATGCAGATCCACATGGCAGACCTAATATCTACTTCCTTGCTGGCTTAATTACCTACATGGCCATCTATGAAGAAATGGCTCCCCTTGATTTTCAAATACCAAGTTCTATAAGTACTGAAATAAGTAGTAATTTCTCTGCTGTTGTGAATTTTATTTGGACAGAGTTAAATAACTTCACTGACGCAGATGGAAACAACATCGTTTTTGCTAATCCACTCAGTCAGCCACCTCAAGGTCTTGTAAGCGTTGAGAATTCTGCCTTATTTATAGAAGATGACGCCGGGATCATTTTAAAAGGAAGGGATGGGAATTGTTATAATATCTTTGTTGATGCAAATGGTGACTTAATGCACGAATCGGTCACCTGTCCAAACTAGTACATAATGAAATTGAACATTTTTGTTTTATTACTTTGCTTTTCTATTACCTCAAGTGGCCAAGAAAAGTCGATACGAAACTTTATCTTCGGCCATAGCCTGATCGATCACAGGCCACCGCTGATACCAACACCAAGCGATGAAACCACAGTGCCTCATTGGATCTACCTCTTTGCCCAGCATGGAGGACACAGCTATGCAGCAGGAGGACAATACGGTTTCCTGCCTCAGCACCAGAACACGCCGCCGATTTCACAATGGGGCTATGATATAGTTCCTGGGGTTTGGGAATCAGATACTGAAACCTTTGATGAAGCTGAGCTTACTACCATAATAATTACTGCTGGAAATTTCATTCAATATCAAGCACCCTCTGAGAACTACTACAATGATGAAGGGACGAGCCCCATTTCTGCAAGCGAAAGAATCATTGACTTTGTTGGCAACAAAAGGATATACATCTATGAGAACTGGCCAGATATGGCAGGTTTTATTGCTGGGGAAGGTTTTCCTCCTTCACCTAGTGAACTTGCTACGTACAATGAAAACACCCTAGGTGAATTTCACGATTGGTGGCTGACGTACCATGATGCCTTGGTCCTTTCTCGACCAGAGTCAGAAGTGAAGATGATACCTGTAGGCCCAATAATCGCAGAAGTGATTGAGCGTTTTCTTGAAAATACCGATGTGACGGAGCTCTATGAAGATAATGCCCCGCATGGACGGCCTAGCATCTACTTCCTGGCGTCGGCGATCTCCTATATGGCGA
>CAZMYK010000784.1:0-2329 GCA_964570435.1 uncultured Saprospiraceae bacterium
CCTGTATCAGGAGGGTGGAATTGATGCCCTAGCTGGCGTAAGTAGGAATTTGAAGGTGGAAGTACGGCCCTATATTAAGACCGATGAAGTATTAGTAGGAGACGTGATCGCTAGTGGCTCGGTAGTCATTAAAAGTCAAGAGGAAGTGGTCGAAGTAGACGAGGAGCTTGTAAAAATACAAGAGATAGCAGATCACAGCGGTTGGAAGCTTTCCAGTTCCGAATTTGACCTCTCTCTAATTCAGCAAATGAACAAGGATATCGCCGCAAAGAAACTCAAGGACATCAGCAGCGTAGTCGTCCTAAAAGATGAGAAACTACTCATCGAAGAGTACTTTAATGGATCAAATAGGTCGGAAAAGCACAACACTAGGTCCGTTGGCAAGTCGTTTATGTCTGCCATAATGGGTCTAGCGATCGATCAAGGACACATCAAGTCAGTAGATCAGAAAATTTCGGAATTTTACAAGCTTGAGAAGTACAAGAATTTTTCAAAGGCAAAGGCCGATGTGACCATCAGAGACCTACTTACAATGTCGTCAGGATTTGATGGAGATGACTCAAACATGGATTCAAAAGGAAATGAAGAGTACATGTACCCTACAAAAAATTGGGTCAAATTCGGACTAGACTTAGAAATGAAGGAGGATAGGAATTGGACCTACTTCACGGCAGGTTCCGTAATTCTAGGAGACATCATTCATCAGTCTGTCCCGGGAGGGCTTGAAGCCTTTGCAGAGGAGCATTTCTTTGAACCCTTAGGAATCCAAGACTACGTCTGGCAATACACACCGCAAGGCGTAGCCAATACTGCAGGGGGAATACAAATGTCAGCCTTAGATTTTGCGCTCTTCGGCCAGCTGTACAAGAACAATGGACGGTGGAAGGGTCATCAGATTTTATCTGAAGAATGGGTCGGTGAAAGCTTTCAAGAACATGCAGTAATTAATGAAGATAATAAAGACTACTACGGTTATCAATTCTGGGAAAAGACATTTACCGTAGGTGAAAAAGAATACACTGCGAATTTCTGTACAGGGACAGGAGGAAACAAGATTTACATCTTTGAAGACTTGCCGCTAGTCATTGTTATTACCGCCAAAGCCTACCGTCTTCCGCAAGCTCATTCGCAAGTAAAACGCATGATGGAAAAATACATCCTACCTGCAGTCATTTGATGGACTACTCGCAACCATCAGCTTGAATAATTCGGAGGTCAGCTCCTTCCTGCAAGACCACATTTTCGCCAACAATGGCAAGGAGGGTCCTAACCGTCAATGTGACGTTGTCTTCCACTGTAATATTACGAAGTTCAACTTCGCTAGAAGAAGAAAGGGTTTCATCTGCCGCAAAGGTCCTATTTTCAGAAAGCAAGTAAGATGTGCAAGCGGCCTGATAGATTTGACTTAATTCAGAAGCGGTCAAGGCCTTGTCATAGATTCTGATGTCATCTAGGATGCCAGGAAATGGACGGGCCCCGCCACCGCTCGGCTGATTTCCAATTGCAATAGGAATATCAGCCTGCGAAATACTGCCCGACTTGGATACACTAGCAATTTCTATGGTATCTTTCAATATCCGCATGCGACTACCGTCGTAGAGAGCGGAAATAAAGTACCATTTATCAACTTCAACTTCCCCGCTATTGCTAATGAGTGTTTCTGTACCACCTTGCTCTGTTTTTAAACGGAATCTTAACTGCGAACCACCATTCAAGCTTACCATCCAGTAGTGATTATTCTCACTACTTCCATTGGCCTTACTAATCATCCGCCCTTCCACACTCGCAAGATTATCGGCCTTCATCCAGAAAGTGATTGTCATCTCACTTCCACTAACATTAAGAGATGGGGCTAGCAACCTAGTATTATCGTCACCGTCCAAGGAATAAGCTCTTCCCACCCTGCCATCGATGTCCTGAGTGACCCCACTTATGGAAAGTTGCGCATCCTTGTCGTCTACCAGCTCCAGCGCACTGCCCGTCATATCATCTAAAGGCCAATAAGCAATCAGGTCTTCACTCAGATCTGTTACTAAAACAAGTAGCTGGTCGCTATCTTCTGTCACTTCATCTGAAACAGTTAGTGTGAATTCATAGCTTCCTGCCTCTGTGGGTGTAAAACTAGCCAGCACTTGGTCCTGATTATTAATGATGATCGGTGGGCCCGAAACCTGCTCCCATAGGTAAGTTAACGTCAATTGGTCATCAATATCTGTAGATTGGGATCCGTCAAGATCCACGTTCACCAGACCATTGATCTGTTGATCAGGACCAGCATCGGCTATTGGAGGGAAGTTTCCATCAACCGCTACATTATAGCTGGCTTCAG
>CAZMYK010000785.1:0-2325 GCA_964570435.1 uncultured Saprospiraceae bacterium
TAAAAGTCATCTGATATATTCGTCATATCTCTTGCTAGTTTTAATTAGGGCTATTTAAATGTCTGATATTTTCTGACAATTCTATTCATGACCTCATTTTTCAGGAAACTAAGTAGAAAACGGGGCTTTACCTTGCATTAAGATGGCTCTTAAATCATTGATAATAAAGTACTTGAAGCTTATATTGGTTCTGCCGAATATCCTAGGTTAAGTACCAACAACAATGAATAAGTGTTTCTTATTGATGCAGAAATTTTTTAATTGGATGCATGCTAGGACTTTCGGATTTTCCAATCAAACCGAATTTAACAATCTTCAGGTTGAGAAAAATTTAGGATGGAGCAATCAGATTAAGCGAGAATCGATTCTATTTCCTCTAACTCCGTCATGGTGAAGCCGACTTTTTCAACCGCTTTAAGATTATCTTCCAATTGACTAATGCGACTAACACCTACCAACACAGTAGTAACACGTTCATCCTTGAGTAACCATGAGACAGCCATCTGTGCCATTGTTTGACCTCGCTTTGTCGCTATCTCATTTAGGGCTCTAACTTTTTCAATTTTTTCTGTAGTAATGTCACTTTCAGTGATGTACCGCCCGTCTTTTGCAACCCTAGAATCAGCAGGAATACCTTTTAGGTACTTGTTGGTGAGAAGTCCCTGTTCTAAGGGGGAAAATGGGATAGAACCAATACCCAGTTTTTCTAACGTGTCTAGTAAGCCATCTTCTTCCACCCACCTATCCATCATGGAATACCTAGGTTGGTGGATCAACAACTTTACTTGATGCTGATCGAGAATCTGCTGTGCCTTTCTCAGTTCTTGAGATTTGTATTGTGAAACTGCTACGTAGAGGGCCTTGCCTTGTTTAACAATATCCGCCAATGCTCCCATTGTTTCTTCTAATGGCGTATCAGGATCAGGTCGGTGGTGGTAGAAAATATCTACGTAGTCTAAACCCATCCTTTGTAAACTCTGATCCAAACTAGCCATCAAGTACTTCCTTGAGCCAAAGTTTCCATACGGCCCTGGCCACATATCCCAACCTGCTTTCGTAGAAATGATCATTTCATCTCTGTATGATTTGAAATCCGTAGCCATCACCTTGCCGAAGGTTGATTCTGCGCTACCATACGGAGGGCCATAGTTATTGGCTAAATCAAAGTGGGTGATCCCCTGATCAAAGGCGTATCTTAGGATTGCTCTGGCATTGTCAAAGTTATTCTCGGCTCCGAAGTTGTGCCAAAGTCCAAGCGAAATCATCGGCAGCATGATGCCACTCTTTCCGCACCTCCTATACTTCATCTTCTCATACCTGTCTCCTGCAGCTTTATAGTCGTTCATTGCTAAATTAATTTTATAGGTTTATTTTTTCGCAGCTGCAATATATAAATTCCGGGTTTTAAGTCAGGTAAGTTCGCCCGCTTATCTTGGATCTTGGCTTGTCCCAGAAGGAGACCTTGGGTCGAGTGGTGCAGGTGGCGACGATCTAGCATTTTCACTATCAGAGGTGCTGTTCAAGTGGACACTTAGACTTGTAAGAACTAGCGACTTGCTGATGATTAGCATGAAATTCGCAGCAGGTCAATAAGAATAGCAGGTGGATAACATATTTCATGGCAGGGTGGATTATATTTGCAGCATAAATTATAACAATGCAGAGAGATTTTAAGCTTGATGGGCACGAATATGTAGAACTGAAGTCCCTTTTGAAGCTCCTAGACTACGTTAATTCTGGTGGTGAAGCAAAGATCAGAATTCTCAATGGGGAAGTCTATGTCAATGGAAGTGAGGAGTTGAGAAGGGGCCGGAAGCTAAGGGAAAATGACGTTGTGGCTCTTGATGGTGATGAAATAAGGATTTTATCGTAATTTTGTGGAAATTTTGAGATCGTAAAGTTGTATAAATGAGTAAACTGGGTCGTGTATTAGTTGCAATGAGTGGTGGAATTGATTCTACTGTAACTGCCATGATGTTACATGAGCAGGGTTATGAGGTTGTTGGGATAACAATGAAGACTTGGGACTATGCATCATCTGGAGGTTCAAGCAAGGAGACGGGCTGTTGTTCTTTAGATTCGATAAATGATGCACGAGAGATTTCTGTAAAAATGGGGTTTCATCATTTTATAGTAGATATCAGAGAGGAATTTGGTGACTATGTGATCGACAATTTCGTTGATGAATACATAGCTGGACGGACCCCAAATCCATGTGTACTATGTAATACTCACATTAAGTGGTCGGCCTTATTAAAGAGAGCGGACGCAATGGATTGTGAATTCATCGCAACAGGTCACTATGCTAAAATCAACGAAAGAGAA
>CAZMYK010000786.1:0-2322 GCA_964570435.1 uncultured Saprospiraceae bacterium
ATTCTTATCTTGCGCATTTTCTTCTTTATTTTAAATCCCGAATGGGGAGAATTTGGAAGTAAATATTGGTACTACTTGTGTTTCTCCATCCTTTCCTTTGTTATTGCGATTGATGGCTATACAAGCACCTTGAAGACATCGTATCTTTCTTATAGGAGTGATCATCTCAAGGTTGTAAAGACAGACCTAGATCCGCTCCCTTCTGCAAACCAGCCAGGTCCCAAAAATGAAGTCCTAGATATAGAAAAGTGGAAGTCAAAGGTATTGGAAAGTGTGGAAGGGGAGTACATGTATCGGAATGCGCAATTGACCCTAAGTGGTCTTGCAGAGCACTTGGAGACCAATCGAAACATAATTTCTAAAACGGTGAATCAGGGTTTCAATATGAATTTTAACGACTTCGTCAATTTAAAAAGGGTAGAAGCGGTTAAGAAAAAAATCGAGGCCGGTGAGCACAAGGAAAGGACCTTGCTTGCCATCGCCTTAGAGAGTGGCTTTAATTCCAAGACCACATTTAACCGAGCATTTAAGAAGCACACCAGCAGGACACCTGTCGAATTTATTGCTGAGCTTTCAGGATAGGGGGCTGGGTCAATGGTCATTTGGAGGATGACATAGATTGCTTACGATAGCAGTCTTTTGTGGATTCTGTATGGTGGCCCTATCTGCTAATTGCTTGAATAAAACTCTAAGAAGACTGATTTAGCCTGCGTTGTCAGGTCCGTATAGCCTGCGAGAGTCATAGTATTGAAGCTTACAATTTTGTATAATTGCAAATTTGTGCGTATTTATCACATTTCATATTACTCTCGAGTTGTGTAATTTGATTATTATTGTGAGAAGAGCAATCATAACATGACTTATCAGACTTACAAGCGATCGACTTTGATCCTTTTGAAAAAAGAGACACACCGATCTCAATGGGTTATCTCACTTCACTTTAGTGGCAGACAAGATTGGTTAGCGAAACTGAAGACGCTTAGTGATTTGAAGTATTCTAGGACCAAGGTCTTGTGGTACATTCCATATGACGTAGTTGCATATAATAAATTTCTCGATCTAAAGATTCCATTTTCCATTTCCAGCCCTCATGATGGAGGTGATCCTCCGGTCAAAGTCTCTGCTTTGAAGCATGATCTTCCTGGCATATCTACTCAAAAGGGTAGAGTATTGGCAAATTCCGAAGCAGAGTCATCGGTTTCCAACATAAACGTGTGTACAAAAGTCAACGTTACCTGGAATTCAAGGAAGTTTGTGATCGACCTACCCTATACAGTGCAGAATGTCAAGGACGCCAAATGCCTTGCTGGTGTATGGTGGAATTCCAAGATTGGCAAGTGGCTATGCAAGGCGGATGTCCGCAATTTGGAGCAGATTCAAGACCTATGGCACCCTTGGTCCGAGGGCCAGTTTCAGCGACTGTTTACCGAGATCAGTACGATAGAAAACCCATGCAAGGTCTTGTTGTATTATTCTCCTAAGTTCAATGACCGTTTTTGCGTCAAGGTAATCGGATATGGTGCGAATCATCACATCGTGAAATCCTTTTCGAATAGGCAATACGAGAAGCATCTCCAAGTCTACCTACTTCCCTTTTCGAAGGCAACCTCGGAGGAAGTAATTAGGAGGTACGCTGAGATAGGTTACAAGATTGAAAACAGACTTCCTTCCTATGCCAAGGTGGAAGTTGTAAAAACGGAGGCTAAAAAGGTCGAGTTTTTTCTGAGCAAGCAGAATCAAGATCACTATTCCTGTTTGAAGAAGATGGCGTTTGGCATGCTAAGTCAAAATTATGGTGTGAAGACCATCACGAGTTATTGCGGAAAGTTGTCTAGACTAATGTCGCACTTGGGCAAAGTAGAAATGGAGGAGATAAGTTCACTAGAGGTGAAGAGCTATCTGGAATATGTAACTGCTAAGGGAGCATCTTTTTCCCTGATCAACATCATCTACAGTGCCGTTAAGCTATACCATGAAAGAATTAGTTTGGACAGTGACTTTGTACTTGAAAATATTCAGAGGCCTAATGGCTGTAGGACCCTTCCCACCTTCCTAAGTGAACCAGAGGTGCTACGTCTATTTGACCAGATCGACAACATCAAACATTTGGCCATAGTTTATTTACTTTATGGCTCAGGAATTCGCAAGGGTGAGTTGCTTAACATAGAGCTACAACACGTATATTGGGAACGAAACCAAGTGCTTATAGTGCGTGGAAAGGGAAAAAAGGATCGGATGGTGAATATAGGTGTAGAGGCAAAGGACCTGCTAGATGTTTACTTTCACAGGTACAAGCCACAGAAGTTTCTTTTCGAGGGGACT
>CAZMYK010000787.1:0-2320 GCA_964570435.1 uncultured Saprospiraceae bacterium
GTTAGCATGGGTGATGATAGAATTAATGATGAAGTACCACCGGTTTCCGGATCAATAATAGACGACTACTAGTATGTACCAAAGGGTGAATCTCGGCTTTAAGTGGGATAAATTAATTACAATAAAGTGCCTAAATAACTTCTACCACGATGGATCTGGTAGAGACTTTGAATTTATTCCGACGAATAAGACTCAGATTCTGATGAAGAATTACAACCTCTTTTTCAAACCTGAGACCAACGGATTTTCCCTTTTTTGCAATACTGAGAAGTTTCAAAAAATTCAGAAGATCAAGGCAAAACTGGATCAGAAATTGATCTTCCTAATCAGAAATAAGAACAATTATTTGCTGAACTACACAGATTTGTCTTTTGCTGATAATAATAAAATGTACTATTTCACAAATTTGTCAACGTCGAAAAATGGCTCAAAAGTGCTTATACACGACAAAGAATACGTAAATGAGGCACAAGCACTAAGAATTTATAATAAATATCAGTCCATAAAACTTGACAAATTCATTAAAAGTACCAAACTTGTAGACGTAAGACAAAACGATTTGAAAAAAGACCTTTGGGCTCAAGAAGTTGAGGAAAACACAATGGTCAAACTGAAAAATCTTTCTGAAGGAAAATATTCCTTATTGAATGGAAAGTCCTCAATGTCCTTTTATGTAATTGACTACATCAAAGAACCTATGTGGGGTATCATGGATGTCTTCCTAGGTCATCTGCCAAATGAAAACAATTTCTTCGAAAACGGAAAATTAGATCACAAGGAATACGTAATCAACCTGAATGCCCGCAAAACTTTCTGGAAATACTTTATTCTCTCCGAGAATAAAAACGTAGAACTTAAGCTTGAAGAAGTTAAAGTGAGCTATAACGGCAAGGCCATACCTTTTTCCAAACCGAAAAAAGTGACCTTGGCGAATGGAGAAAGTGCTTTCTCAATTGAAACGAAAGAATCAATAGAACTAAAGGAAGTAATCAATGTCTCCGACAAACTTGAAATGAAAATTAAGAACAACTCGAAGTGGTTAAGCAAATCAGTCAAGATTCCAAAACCAAAAATTAAATCCGTGAAACCGGACAGGGAATCCAATAAAATTTACTCCACCACTTATATTTATTTATAACATATTTTTATTATTTACTTAATCAAATAATTGTACTATGGCAAGATTAGCAACCCCGGGTGTTTACGTTCGGGAGAATAATGCTTTCAGTAGCTCAGTGGTTGAAGCACCGTCGGCAATACCGGCATTTATTGGATACACCGCTAAAGCTGAAAGAGGTCACGAATCTCTTTTAAATACTCCAACAAGAATCGATTCTTTCAAGGAGTTTATCAATTACTTCGGGAAGGGTCCTAAGGTTTCTTTTTCTATCAAAGCAAAAGACCAAAAGGACTATACTTTAAAATTAGACGCGGAAAGTAATTTCCACCTTTATAATAGTTTAAGATTATTCTACTCTAATGGTGGAGGATCTTGTTACATCGTTTCAGTAGGAAACTACCAGAGCGGATCTAAGCTTAAGAATCTACAAGCAGGATTAGAAGTTCTTGTTGCAGAGCAAGAGCCAAGCCTAGTGGTTTGTCCAGATGCGGTAAATCTTGAGTCTAAGGAATGTTTCGAATTATACAGAGATGTACTTAATCACTGTGGAAGAGAAACTAGAGACAGATTTGCAATCTTTGATATTCCTAATGGAGGAGTTGCAAGAACTTATGACGATAAGGACAATATCAATCAGTTCAGAGAAGGTGTAGGACATCAGAACCTTGCTTACGGAGCTGCTTACTATCCTTGGTTAAACACAACTGTTGTTTCTGGTAGCGAACTTAGCTTCAAGAACATCAGCAATGTGAACGAGTTAGTTAAGATCCTAACTAAGGAAGCTGAATACAGATACCTAGGAGGACCTCAAGCTGCTCCAGCAAAGGCACCTGCTAAAGGAGCTGCTGCTGCAAAAGCACCTGCTAAGGCTGCTACTGCTAAGAAAGTGGATAGCAGATCTATGATGAAATTTAACGAAGTTAAAGCTGAAATTGAAAGACTTAAGAGTGTTTCTGGAAGCGGCCAGGTTCTAGATCAGAACTTAAAAGCAATCAGCCCAACTTACAACGCAATTCTAAGAGAAATCAGAGAAACTGCGAACGTTATGCCTACATGTGGAGCAATCGCTGGTATCTACGCAAATGTTGACAACAACATTGGTGTACATAAGGCACCTGCAAACATCGGTCTTAACTCTGTTCTTTCTCCATCTCTTAATATCACTGGTGCAATCCAGGAAGATCTTAACTTGCCTATCAA
>CAZMYK010000788.1:0-2320 GCA_964570435.1 uncultured Saprospiraceae bacterium
AACCTCCACCGCCACCTCTGCGGTTTCCTCCTCCGAAGCCACTATCTTTTGGCTTGGATTTCTTAACGACGATTTCTCTACCGTCAAGTGTAGACTCATTCAAAGCATTAATTGCTTCATAGCCTTCATCTTCATTAGGCATTTCAACGAAACCAAAACCTTTAGAACGGCCTTGCTCTCTATCCATAATAATTTTTACTGATTCGACCTCGCCGAATCTTTCAAACGTGTCAAGAAGAGTAGCTTCTGATGTGTCGTAAGAAAGTTTTGCTACAAAAATATTCATTATAAAAAAATAAAAAGATTAAAAAATGTGAGGTAAAAATTAAAAAGCAAAACAAATAATGATAAGCTAATAAATGTTTATCTCGGTTAAAATTAGCGCACTAGCACTTTTATTACTACTTAAAAAAGGTCAAAAAGATCGTTATCCGAGATTTCTTTGCTAAGTACAATATCTATAACACCTCATTGAGCTGTTTTAGTTCACTAAAGTAATATCTTTCTTTATCGTCTTTAGCGACCTTGCCACACTCATACAGAGGATCATGCTCAAAAATAACATAAATATCATTCTCAATAGCAAATTCCAAAAATTCTTTTTTCTCTCTCAATGTATCTAAAGGCCTTATATCATAGCTCATTATATATGGCATTCTTATATGATATGATGAAGGCAAGAGGTCCGCTACGAAGGCGATTTTGGATTTACTAGGTGTGGTAAAAATGGGCACCATCATGGCTTCTGTGTGCCCATAGAAAAACTTTACTTCAATATCTTTAAGCCATCTTATGTCCTGGACGACATCTATAAATTCCAAGACCCCATGATTTTTGAGTCCTTCTAGGTTTTCAGGTAGAAAGGATGCTTTTTCTCGATCATTGGGCTTTGCCGCCCAATTCCAATGAACTTCATTAGACCAGTAGGTCGCATTGCTAAATTGTGGGATGATGTCTTTGCCATCCCTGACCAGTGCACCACCTGAATGATCAAAATGCAAGTGGGTCAGAAATACATCCGTAATCTCTTCGGTCTTAAGCCCATTCTTTTCGATCGAGGTTAGCAGGTCAAAGGGGCCGTGTGGCTCAAAGTGCTTTCTAAATTTTTCATCCTGCTTTGTACCCATGCCTGTGTCTACTAGGATCTTTCGATCTCCGTGTTCGACAAGAAGACACCTCATTGCCCATGTACACATGTTGTTGGCATCAGCTGGATTGAGTCTATTCCACAATTGCTTGGGAACAACACCGAACATAGCCCCGCCATCTAACTTAAAATTTCCAGCATGGACTACAGAAAGTTTCATGAAAATCCAATCTTAGTCTTTGCAGCCTTGAAGCTTTTCTTGATACTTGCCATTTTGATGGCAGTCACTGCTGCTTCAACTCCCTTATTACCGTACTTCCCACCCGCTCTTTCTAATGCTTGCTCCATCGTATTTGGTGTGAGAACACCGAAAATGATCGGCTTACCAGACAAGACCCCTAAATTAACAAGCCCATTTGCAACAGCTGTAGATATGTACTCATCATGTTTAGTCTCCCCTTTAATCACACAACCAAGGCAAATAACTGCATTGAAGTTTTCTTCACCAAGCAAGATCTTAGCTCCTACCGGAAGTTCAAAAGTACCAGGAACATGAACGGTCCTGATTTCTGCCTTATCTACCCCATGTTCTAGAAGGCTTTTGATGCAAGCATCATATAAAGAATGAGTGATCTCTTCGTTCCAATCTGAAACCACAACTCCAATTTTTAAACCCGCACCTGAAGGAATCTCACCATTGCTATTTGAAAGGTTCTTATTCTTACTTGACATAAAAAAAAGGTTTAGCGCAAAACTAAACCTTTCTTACAAACTAATTAAAGCTTTTATCTTAATCTACAACAAATTTCTCAGCCTCATTGCTCCATTCGCTGTTTGGATATTTTTCTGTTATTTGCTTGTAGGTCGCCTGCGCATCGCTGTCCTTCCCTTGGTGTTGGTAGAACATTGCCAATTTCTGCATATAAAATCCTGCAACAGAAGCTACGTCGCTTGCACTTGCAGCTTTCTTGTAAGAAGATTCAGCCTTACCCATCTGTTGAGTTTCACTATAAGCATCGCCCAAGGCACCAAATTTCGAAGCCTTGGTCAAATCCGTGGGAGCACTGAATGACTCAAGCATGCTAATTGCATCTTCATATCGTCCTATGTTAAGGTATGACACACCTGCATAATATTTTGATGTGTTCGCTTGCGCGGTACCGCTGTAATTTTCCATTACATCAAGGAATCCCTCCATCCCTTGTCCAGGATTCTCAAGGGCCAAGGCAAAGG